>NZ_CP046703.1:3362500-3450000 GCF_009873495.1 Nostoc sp. ATCC 53789
GGAGTTAATTTGTGAGTTGACAGGTGCGGAACGGGCAGCTTTTTGTAACGATGGTACAGAAGCTGTAATGGGAGCAATCCGCCTAGCACGCGCTACTACAAGACGCTCTAAGATTGCTTTATTTGCTGGTTCTTATCACGGTATCTATGATGGGGTCTTGGTAAGAGGAGTAACAACCAGCGAAGAAACGCGGCGTTCTATCCCTAGAGCTATAGGTATTCCATCATACATTGCTGATGATGTTATCGTACTCGACTATGGCAAACCTGAATCCCTAGAAATTTTGAAAATTCATGCTCACGAACTGGCAGCAGTTCTGGTGGAGCCGATACAAAGCAGCCGCCCAGATTTACAACCTCAAGAGTTTTTGCTCGAACTCAGACAATTAACTCAAGCAACAGGAACCGTATTAATTTTCGACGAAGTGATTACCGGCTTTCGGATGCACCCAGGCGGGATTCAGGGATTGTGGAATATTCAAGCAGATTTGACCACTTATGGTAAAGCTGTTGCGGCTGGGATACCAATTGGGGTTATAGCTGGTAAAGCAGCTTTGATGGATATATTTGACGGTGGGATGTGGAACTATGGAGATGAATCTTATCCTCAAGCAGAAACCACGGTGTTTGCGGGTACTTTTTTCAAACATCCTTTGGTAATGGCTGCGGCTTGGGCTACACTCAACCATATTAAAAATAGTGGCCCGAAATTACAGCAGGAGTTATCTGAAAAAACAACGAAATTAGCCCAGACTCTTAATAGTTACTTTGAACAAAGACAAGTTCCTATTCAAGTAGTCCATTTTGGTTCCCTGTTTCGTTTTATACCCTCATCGCCCCTCAAGTTTGGTCAGTTGTTTTTCTACCATTTACTAGAAAAAGGCGTTTATGTTTGGGAAGGACGCACTTTTTATCTGTCTACGGCACATACAGATGCAGATATTGAACACGTAATTGGGGCAGTCAAGGAAAGCATAGTAGAAATGCAACAAGGGGAATTATTACCACCTGCCCCGATTTCAACAACGCTCAAAATTCCTCTGACGGCAGCACAAAAAGAACTGTGGTTTTTAGCACAGATGGGAGATGAAGTTTCCCGCGCCTACAACGAATCTAGAACTATCCATCTGCGAGGGGCTGGCAATTTATTCGCAGTACGTAAGGCTGTTCAAGAAATTATCAATCGTCACGAAGCGCTGCGAACTACTTTTAGCCCAGAGGGGGATAATCAACTGATTCATTCAACTTTGACTATAGATATTCCTGTGAGCGATTTTTCAACTTTAGATAAAAGTCAACGAGAAACACAGCTATCGGAGTTGTTGACACGAGAAGCTCAACAAATTTTCGATTTAGAAAAAGGGCCATTATTGAAGTGTCATATAGTCAAGTTGCAAGAAGATCATCATCTTGTAATTTTGACAAATCATCACATTGTTGCTGATGGTTGGTCAATTAGTATTTTGTTACGAGAACTAGCAGCAATTTATTCAGCAGAGTGCCAAGGAAGTGCTAGCCAACTTCCGCAACCCATGAAATGGAGTGAGTATGCTCTGTGGCAAGTACAAATGCAACAGAGTCCCGAAATGGCAAAAGCTGAAGCTTATTGGCTGAGTCAATTTGCCAGTTCAGTGCCCATTTTGGAATTACCAACTGACCGTCCTCGACCACCGATATTTTCGTACACTGGAGCGCGAGAAAATCTCATTCTCGATTCCAGCTTATATAATTCTTTGAAAAGCTTAAGTGTACAACGTGGTTATACTTTATTTACGATTCTTTTAACAGCATTTATCACCTTATTGCAACGATTGACGAATCAACAAGATATCGTTGTTGGTATTGCTTCGGCTGGACAATCTGCGATCGCAGATGAATATCTGGTTGGCCACTGTGTTAATCTGTTGCCCATACGCAGCCAAGTTATTGGCAACCCAGGATTCACAGAATATTTGAGTTCAATCCAGCAGGTATTGTTAGATGCTTACGAGTATCAAATTTATCCTTTCATTAAACTAATTGAAAATTTAAAGTTACCACGAGATCCTAGCCGCACCCCTCTTTTTACCACAGGGTTTAATCTGGACAAAGCTCAATTTGAGTCTAGGTCTTTAAAACAAGAGTTTGAGGTAGCTAAAAATTCTACTGGTGCTACTAAGCTGGATATTAATTTAAATATTCTTCAGACAGACAGTGATCTACTGGTAGAACTGGAATATAACACTCATTTATTTAATACCCAAACAGTTCAAAGTTGGCTCGGATATTACGTAACCTTACTAGAAGGTGTTGTCGCCAACCCAGAGCAATCCTTTGCAGAATTGCCTATATTGACACAAACCCAACAGCATCAGTTGTTGGTGGAATGGAACAATACTAAAGTTGACTATCCTGGTGAGTATTGTATCCATCAGTTATTTGAGGCTCAAGTAGAGCGATTACCTGATGCCATTGCCGTAAGTTTTGACAACCAACACCTCACCTATCGAGAGCTAAATCACCGCGCAAATCAATTGGCGCATTATTTACAATCGCTTGGGGTCAAACCAGATGTCTTAGTAGGGATTTGTGTAGAGCGTTCGCTCGAAATGGCGATCGGAATTCTGGGCATCTTGAAAGCTGGTGGCGCTTATGTGCCGTTAGATCCATCCTACCCACAAGAACGACTAGCTTTGATATTAAATGATGTCAAACCTTTCGTGTTGCTTACACAAAAGCATCTGGTTACGGAACTCCCTACATCTGCGGCTCAGGTTGTTTGCCTAGACGAATGGAATCTGTATGCCCAGGAAAGTCAGGAAAATCCTAGTAGTGGTGTAACAGCCGAAAATCTGGCTTATGTGATTTACACTTCTGGGTCTACGGGAACACCTAAAGGCGTTCTGATTTCGCATCAAGCTTTAGTGAACCACAGTATTGCTGCTGCTAAAGCTTATGAACTGCAACCAGAAGATCGCGTTCTCCAATTCGCTTCTGTGAGCTTTGATGTAACAGCCGAAGAACTTTTTCCATCATGGTTAAGTGGTTCAACTGTAGTCATCCGACCCAATCAGGTATTATTGTTTGCTCACTTTGGAAAATTCTTGGCACAGGAAAAACTAACTGTCCTCAATTTACCAACAGCCTATTGGCATGAGTGGGTGTCCGACTTGGTTCAAACAACAGCACCATTACTGCCGACGCTGCGCTTGGTGATTGTCGGAACTGAGCAAGCTTTACCAGAAAAACTTGCACTTTGGCATAAACTGGTAGGCGATCGCTCCCAGAGTCCCCGTATCCGTTGGCTTAACGCTTATGGCCCAACTGAGGCAACTATTGGTGTCACACTTTTTGAACCAGTTGAACCAGTTACCTATTCGGAAAACCAACCCGTTTATTGTGTACCTGTTGGTCGTCCCATTGCCAACACCCAGGTATACTTGCTAGACAAACATTTGCAGCTTACACCTGTAGGCGTACCAGGCGAGTTGTATATTGGTGGTATTGGAATTGCCAGGGGCTACCTCAATCATCCTGAACTGACTGCCGAAAAATTTATTCCTAACCCTTTTGGCGAAAAATCGGGGATGCGTCTGTATCGCACTGGCGATTTAGCCCGCTACTTACCCAACGGGGATATCGAACTCCTGGGACGTATTGACGATCAAGTAAAAATTCGGGGCTTCCGCATCGAACTGGGCGAGATATCAGCAAAATTGCAGCAGCATAATAAAGTACGCGAAGCCGTGGTTATAGCTAGGGAAGACGAGCATGGTGATAAGCAGTTATTAGCTTATGTCAGCCCTCAACCAGAACAGACACTAACAATTACTGAGTTGCGTGGCTTTCTTCAGGAGAAGCTACCGCAATATATGATGCCCTCGACTTTTCTAATCCTGCCAACCTTGCCTTTGTTGCCCAACGGTAAACTTGATAAGCGATCGCTACCTGCACCAGAAATCCGCCCAGAGTTAGAAGCTGCTTATGTAATGCCACAAACACAGATGGAACAAACCATTGCTGGAGTTTGGCAAAAGGCTCTCAATATTGACAACATAGGCGTTCACGATAACTTCTTTGAACTCGGCGGTCATTCATTACTCATGGTGAAAGTTCATAGCCAATTACACGAAATATTCCAAACTGATTTATCAATGCTCGATATGTTCAGATATCCGACTATTAACTCTCTTGCAGAGTTCTTTAGTCAAACTAAAAATCAAACATCATCTTTTAGCGAAACTAATATTTCAATAGAAAAAATTTCCCTTGGTAAATCTAAACAGAAAAAACGTCTACAGAAAATAAAGTTGATGATGAATAATCAAGGAGCTAATGAAGAATGAGTATCCCCATAGAAGCTTTTCATCATAACGGTTCAGAAATAGCAATTATTGGTCTAGCAGGTCGATTTCCGGGTGCCAAAAACGTTGATGAATTTTGGCAAAATCTCCAAAATGGTACAGAGTCAATTTCAGTTTTTACTGATGAAGAACTGTTAGCTTATGGGTTAGATGCAGCTACACTCAATAACCCAAAGTTTGTTAAAGCAAGAGCTGTATTAGAAGATGTAGAACTTTTTGATGCTGCATTTTTTGGCTTTAATCCCAGAGAAGCGGAAATTACCGATCCCCAACATCGTCTCTTTTTAGAATGTGCGTATACTGCCCTTGAAGATGCTGGCTATGACTCAGAAAATTATCAAGGTTCTATTGGAGTTTACGCCGGAGCTAGCTTCAGTAGGTACTTACTCAATGTATATTTAAACGAAGATATTATTGGATCTATAGATAATCACCAGCTTGCGATCGCAGGTGACAAAGACTATTTAACTACCCGCGTTTCTTACAAACTGAATCTAGAAGGGCCAAGCTTCAGTGTTCAAACCGCCTGCTCTACTTCATTAGTCGCTGTTCATTTAGCCACTCAAAGCTTACTAAATGGGGAATGCGATCTAGCTTTGGCAGGTGGGGTTTCCATAAGTTCTTCCAGAAAAACGGGCTATGTTTACAAAGAAGGGGCAATTGGTTCTCCTGACGGACACTGCCGCGCTTTTGATGCTCAAGCACAGGGAACTGTCGGTGGCGAAGGTGTAGGCATCGTGGTTTTGAAGCGATTAGAGGATGCTCTGGAAGATGGCGATACGATCCATGCTGTCATTAAAGGTTCCGCTATTAATAACGATGGCTCTTTCAAAGTTAGCTACACAGCACCACGGATAGATGGTCAAGCCAAGGTGATTAGAACCGCTCAAGTTGTTGCCGAGGTTGAACCCGAAACGATTACCTATATTGAAGCTCATGGCACAGGAACATCGCTAGGAGATCCTATTGAAATCGCGGCGTTAACACAAGCTTTTCGAGCCAGTACTGACAAAAAAGGCTTCTGCGCCATTGGTTCAGTAAAAACCAACATTGGCCATTTAGACGCTGCTGCTGGGATAACAGGTCTAATCAAAACTGTTCTGGCCCTGAAGCATCAACAAATACCGCCTAGCTTGCACTTTCAGGAACCTAATCCGCAAATTGATTTTGCCAACAGTCCTTTTTATGTCAACACCAAACTTGCCCAATGGACAACAAATAACATTCCTCGCCGCGCTGGAGTCAGTTCTTTTGGGATTGGTGGGACTAATGCCCATGTAATTTTGGAAGAAGCGCCTGTAGGGAGACAGGGGGAGCCGGGGAGGAAATATCATCTGTTAGTTCTTTCTGCAAAAACGGAATCGGCGTTAGAAACAGCTACGGCGAATCTGGCTAATCATCTCCAGCAGTATCCTTTGAACCTTGCAGATGTGGCTCATACCCTTGGTGTAGGTCGTCGAGCTTTCGATCATCGGCGGATGGTGGTATGCCAAGACATGAATGATGCAGTGAAGGTGCTTTCTACTTCAGAATCACAAGGAATATTCACCCACTACCAGCAGCCTTGCAATCGTCCTGTGGTGTTTATGTTTTCTGGGCAAGGAACGCAGTATGTGAATATGGCTAGAGAACTCTACGAGAGTGAGCCAACTTTTACACTTACAGTTGATCGTTGTTGTGAGTTGCTCAAACCACATTTAGGTTTTGACCTACGCCATGTATTGTATCCAGATGAGGCACAGACAGCCAAGGCAACGGAGCAGCTTAAACAGACAATTGTTGCTCAACCAGCATTATTTGTCATCGAGTACGCCCTAGCTCAATTGTGGATGGCATGGGGTGTACACCCAGAGGCGATGATTGGTCACAGTATTGGGGAGTATGTAGCCGCTACTTTAGCTGGAGTTTTTTCGCTAGAAGATGCTTTAGCGCTAGTCGCAATCCGAGGACGGCTAATACAGGAACTTCCTAGTAGTTCGCCAAGTGAACTTGGCGGGGTAAAGGGTAAAGGGGAAGGGGGAAAGGTTTCAAATCCCTTACCCCTTACCCCTTCCCCTTTCCCCAGCCATCACGCAGCATTTTTGGGTTGGCAGACTACTAGTGGGGAAATGCTCTCTATCCAACTTTCCGAACAAGAGATACAACCCCTGCTAACGGAGGAACTATCCTTAGCTGCAAGTAATGGGCCTTCCTACTGCGTGGTTTCTGGTGTAGCTGAAGCGATCGCACAATTGCAACAACAGCTAGAAGCCAAAGGTATAGGCTGCCGGAGGTTACATACCTCTCATGCCTTTCATTCTCCCATGATGGAGCCAATTCTCCAGCCATTTACAGAGCATTTACAAAAACTCCAACTTCATCCTCCGAAGATTGAGTTTATATCTAACGTCAGTGGCACTTGGATCGCTGTAGCAGAAGCAACAGACCCCAAATATTGGGTAAAGCATTTACGGCAAACAGTGCGCTTTAACCAAGGGATAACTGAGTTACTCAAAACACAAGGGCGGATCTTTTTAGAGGTTGGCCCAGGACGGACTTTAAGTACTTTTGTCAAGCAACATCATCAGGACAAACTGATAGTACTGACCTCAATCCGTCATCCACAAGAACAACAATCGGATGTAGCATTTTTACTCAACTCTTTGGGACGGCTCTGGCTTTGTGGTGTCAAAGTAGACTGGTCTAGTTTTTATGCTAACGAACAGCGCCATCATATTCCCTTACCAACCTATCCATTTGAGCGCCAACGTTACTGGATTGAAGCACAAAAACAGCCAAGACAAACGGCAGTTGATTTAGGTCAATCTTTGGTAGAGACTTGTAGGGTAAAGGCTCGTGCTAGCATCGCCACATTGGACGAGCAAACTTATTTGCTGAATAAAGAGTGTTTGGATCGTTTGTGTGCTTCCTATATAAACCTTTCTCTCCAGCGTTTAGGTGCTTTTAACAACTTCAATGAGCAATATTCTTTTGAGGAGTTGTGTGAGCAATGCCAGATTATTCCTCGCTATCGGCAATTGTTGTATCGCTTTTTAGATGTACTCGTAGAACAAGGTGATCTACAACAAGAAAAGGATTTATTTACAAACCTTGTTCCTTGTTCTACAGACTCGATTAACGCTCTGGTAGAAGAAGTTAAAATCAAATGCGTACATACACCTCATGTTCTACATATCGTCCAGGAATGTGGTGAGAATCTGCCAGATGTGCTGACTGGTGAAAAAGAACCGTTAGAGTTGTATTTTGCGGTAAAAGAGAACAAACCAGAAATTGCAAATTCAGAATTACCTCTGGATACCCATTTAAAAGGGATCATGCAAGCAGGTATGGAACAGGTAGTAAAGTCATTACCACCAGATGTAAACCTGAGAATTCTGGAAATTGGTGGTGGAGGGGGTCTTGCTACGACAGAATTGCTACCTGTATTGCCATCTGAGCGCACCAACTACACTTTTACAGATGTAGGGGGTTTGTTTTTGAATCAAGCCAAACAGCAGTTTAGCGCTTATCCGTTTGTTGAATATCGTTTTCTAGATATTGAAAAACCGCCTACTGCACAAGGATTCAACAGCCACAGTTTTGATGTGGTGGTAGCTGTCAACGTATTGCACGTAACCCGAAATATAACAAAAACCCTGGAGCATGTGCGATCGCTACTAGCTCCTGGAGGATTCCTGCTATTGTGGGAAATAACTCAACCACAATTAGACTTTGATCTCACCGATGGACTGCTAATGAATCCTTTAGAGGATGAAGAACGCAGCCGTGGTAATCCGTTTTTATCACAAAAGCAATGGCAGGAAGCACTATGTTCTCAAGGGTTTGTTGAGGTAGTGGCTGTCTCTGAAACTGAAGCTTTCGGCGAACAGATTTTGGTGGCTCAGGCTGCTACATCGATAACTGACTCAGCACCTACAGCATTTACCGTCACCAAGCAAAAAGCTCCTAAAGAGCAGAATCAAGACTTATTGGCTAAAAAATCAGATATTGCTGACTGGTTTTACATTCCTTCTTGGAAACGTACTATGCCACCGCAGCCTTCTCAAGCTGGACTTGAGGGAAAAGCAGGATGCTGGTTAGTGTTTGTGGATGAGTGCGGCTTGGGTGAGAAGTTGATAAAACAACTAGTACTTGAGAATCAAGATGTTATTTCCGTCAGGGTGGGAGAGCAATTTCAGCAAAATAACGAATATCCTCAACGCACATATACGATTAATCCAGCAAAAGAGGATGATTACAATACCTTGCTCAAAAAACTTCGCAGCCTGGGTAAGATTCCCAAAAGGATTGTTCATCTGTGGAGTGTGACATCAAACAGTTACACCAACTCAACAATTGAAGCTTTAGGCTGGTCGAGTTTGTTGTTTTTGGCACAGGCTATTACAGAAAATAATCAAACAGATGCTTTAGAAATTAGTCTTGTCTCCAACAATTTACAGGAAATAACAGGTTCAGAAATACTGTGTCCAGAAAAGGCCCTGGTTCTTGGAACTTGCAAAGTTATGCCGCTTGAGTATCCAAATATAACTTGTCGCAGTATTGATGTTGTAGTTCCTGTAGAAAGTGGTCAGGAAGAACTCATCCAAACACTAATAGCGGAATTTACAACCCCTACATCTGACCAAATTATTGCTTACCGTGGGCGAAATCGCTGGGTACAAGATTTTGAACCTGTACAACTACATGAAACCGTTACTGAAAATCTCTGCCTTAGAAAACAGGGAGTATATCTCATCACTGGTGGATTAGGAGGTGTTGGTCTACTGCTAGCAGAATATCTAGCGCAGACCGCGCAAGCAAAACTTATATTAGTAGGACGTTCAACTTTTCCCGACCAAGATGAATGGTCTGAATGGTTATCGACTCACGATTCAAAAGATCATATCAGTCAGAAGATCCAAAAATTGCAGGGAATGAAGGCATTAGGTGCAGAGGTAATGGTAATCAGTGCCGATGTTACCAACCTTGAACAGATGTCCGCAGTGTTTAAAAAAGCTAATCAACGATTTGGTGAGATTCATGGAGTAATTCATGCAGCCGCAGTTTTCGGCGGAGGGATGATGCAACTTACAACAAAAGAAACTGTAGCCAAATCTTTAGCGCCAAAAGTGCAAGGAACACGAGTACTTGAAACTCTATTTAAAGAAAAGAACCTGGATTTCTTTGTACTCTGTTCATCACTAAGTTCATTTGTTGGTACATCTGGAATGGCAGATTATACAGCTGCAAATGCCTTCCTTGACTCCTTTGCTCACTACAGCGCTTCTAAATATGGAACATGGAAATTCATTAAGTCTATTAACTGGGATAGATGGAACAACGTAGGAATGGCAATTCCTGTTGAAGCACGCCATCAAGAAATCACAGGAGAAAAATTGACAGCAGGAATGGCTGATTTGGAGGGCATAGAGGCTTTTAAACGTATTCTGTGTAGTAGCACAGTTTCTCAAATAATTGTATCAACACAAGATTTTCTCAATCTAATTAAGCCAAAGAAAACTCCTAAGTCTTTGGAAGAAAAATTAGCCCAGCTTAATCAATTCAAACCAACTCACCCCCGCCCTAAATTAGCAAATGCTTATATTGCTCCTAGTAATGAAATTGAGCGAACCCTTGCTGACGTTTGGCAACAACTTCTAGGGATTGAAAAAGTGGGTATTCACGATAACTTCTTTGAGTTAGGAGGAGACTCTTTATTTGCTACTCAATTAGTTTCTGAACTGTGCAAAACTTTTCAAACAGAACTTTCTTACAAAGGCTTTTTTAATGGCCCGACTATAGCTGAGTTAGCTGAAGTTATTGTCCAGAAACTTGCTAACCAGACAAATTTAGAGGAATTGGCTCAAGCTTTAGCAGATATTGAACAACTATCACAGGATGAAGTGCAGGCATTAATTGCTTCACAACACTAAGTAACTAGACATGATATGACTATGCAATTACCACTTTCTTTTTACGAAATTAGTGAATTCATTTTTTTGACAGTTGCTTTAACTGTTTTTACGCGCTTAATTATTTATCTATTAAAAAGAACATGGCGAAAGCAAAAATGTAAATTAGTCTGGACACCAATTGATGTTGTCGAACGTCGTACCAACCTCTTATATGATGAGTTTATTAAAGAGTATGCATCTGTGGGTAAACCTGTAATTATTACTGATGTCATGCAAGACTGGAAAGCATCAAAAAAGTGGAATTTAGATTTTTTTAAGTTGAAATATGGAAAAGTTGAATGCGCTATTAAACAAGATGATGTTGAGATTCATAGTTTAATGACTATTGCTGAATACATTGATTATATGATTTCTGGTAATAGCAACAAGCGTCTGTATCTAGCAAATTGGGTGGTTTCTTGTTATCCTGAGCTTTTAGATGACTACCGAGAGCCAATTTACTTTCCCAATTGGTTACAAAGACTGCCAAGAAATCTTCTCATAAAATATGAATGTGACAACCCGGAAATATTTATAGGTCATAAAAATACATCAGTAGGTCTTCATAAAGATCCAGATAATTTCTCTGCGTGGTTAGGCTTAATTTCTGGGCGAAAGCGAATTGTCTTATTCACACCAGATCAAAAAGATGTTCTATACGATGGTAAAGTAGATATCTTTAACCCAGATTTAAAAAAGTATCCACTGTACGCTAAAGCAAATCCAGTAGAAGTCATACTAGAGCCAGGAGAAATTTTATATATCCCATCTCAGTGGTGGCATCATGTAAACAATCTGGAAAATAGCATTGGCGTTGGCAACATATTTATCAATGAATTTAATTCAGAATTAGTCTTTCAATCTTTTGTTGAAGGGAATCCAATAAAAGGTCATTTATTACCATTAGTTTTAGAGTTTCCCTGGTTAGGAAAAGCTTTATTTTCTCTAGGGCTAATCTAATATCAAAATTTCAAAAATCTTGTATTATGCAAATTCACAATTAGGAGTGCTTTTATGCTTCAACAAAACACTACAGAGTTTAAGTTTTTGTTTGGCTTTCTTGAATTCTTAAAATTTTTATATCCAAAAGGAAATATTCATCATGTTGAAGACTCACTAAAGTCTTATCTAGAGATGACACAAAGAGATTTGAACCTTAACCAGCCAATGGGGAAATTCATATATTCTGGTATTACTCACAAGCCTTGGTATGAATCTCATGAAAATGCTGTTTTGAGCCTCATCTCTAAAACCCTAGAAAAAAACTTTGATCAGATAGAAAGTGAGTGGTTAGGCTATTTATCCTCTGATTATAAAATTATTCCTAAGTACAAGCCAAGTGAAATTTTTGGTGAATCACTAAAGAATCAAGATGAAGACTGGCAATATTACTTAATTTGGAGACAAGGTAAATTTACCAAAGCAGCTACATCCCTTTTCCCAAATACAGTCAAGATTATCTCAGAGCTAAATCCTTTCTTATATTCTTTTGGTGAGGTGGTATTTATTAACATGAAACCTGGAGTCATTTTACCACCACATATTGATGATATTAATATCTCTTTAACATGTCACTTTGGTATCCAAGTTCCAGAAAAGTGTGGTATTAAGGTTGGAGGTGAAACACGTAGTTGGAACCGAGGAAAAACTTTGTTTTTTGATAACAGTTTTGAACATGGAGCTTGGAATAAAAGCCAGGAAAATCGAGTTGTTTTGTTATTAGATTTGTACCATCCAGAACTGACAAAAATCGAGAAATTTCTCTTAAAATTTATTCTTAAATACTTTAATAAAAGTGAGTTTCATGGAATAAAAAATTCGGAGTACCAAAAACTATTACTGGATAACTTAATTAGTCGTAGCAGCAGGAATCACATGGCTAAATAACGCCAAAATTATATTTATTTTGTTGCATATCAGGTTTGGCGAATATGAGTGACCTTTCACAACGAATTGCTGGTCTTTCCCCAGAGAAACTTAAGCTTCTTGCACAACGCCTTCAGAAGAAAAAAGAAAGCGTATTTTCACAACCGCAAATAGTTCCTCAAAGTCGAGAGTCAAACTTATTCCCTCTATCTTTTGCCCAACAAAGGTTGTGGTTTATCGACCAATTACAACCTGGAAATAGTGCCTACAATATCTCTCAACCCATGCGTATTGTCGGATCGCTAAATGTGGCGGCACTAGAGCAAAGCTTTAACGAAGTTGTGAGACGGCACGAAGTTTTAAGAACTACATTCATAGTAGTTGATGGACAACCTCTGCAAGTCATTGCTCCCAGTTTCAGCTTCAAACTACCAGTAGTAGATTTACAAGAACTTTCTCAAGAGCAGAAAGAGGCTGAAGTTTTGAGATTGGCGAGTGAGGAAGCCCAACAGCCTTTTGACTTAACCAAAGTGCCTTTATTACGAGTTACTTTACTGCAACTAGCGGCATCAGAATATGCATTATTGTTGACTATGCATCATATTGTGGCTGATGGCTGGGCTATAGGTGTGCTGATTCACGAAATCGCAACTTTGTATGAAGCTTTCTCTATTGGCAAACCATCACCCCTCTCGCAACTATCCATCCAGTATGCAGACTTTGCTGTGTGGCAAAGACAGTGGTTACAGGGAGAGCGTTTAGAAACTCAACTTGCTTACTGGCAAAGGCAATTAGGCGGTAAACTACCTGTTGTAGAATTCCCTAGCGAGCGATCGCGATCGCCTATCCAGACTTTCTCAGGAGCTAGAGAAACTCTAGTTCTACCCAAAACTTTATCTGAGAAGCTAAAAGCTCTGAATCAGCGCCAAGGCATCACACTATTTATGATTCTGCTAGCGGCTTTCCAGACATTGCTGCACTGCTACACTGATCAAGAAGATATCGTTGTTGGTACTGATATTGCCAACCGCAATCAAGCCGAGACTAAAGAATTGATCGGGTTTTTTGTTAACCAGTTAGTCTTGCGTACAGATTTATCAGGAAATCCTACTTTTGTAGAGTTATTAGAACGAGTCCGCGAGATGACTTTGGAAGCTTATGCTCACCAAGATTTACCCTTCGACAAATTGGTAGATATTCTGAATCCAAAACGGGAGTTGAACCGTACACCATTATTTCAAGTCAAGATTGTTTTGGAAAATACCCAAACTCCATCTTTGGAGCTTCCAGGCTTAACTATCACATCTTTGAAAGTCGAAAACAAAACAGTGCAGTTTGACTTGCTGTTAGAGTTAAACGAAACAGATCAGGGACTATTTGGTGTATGGGAATATAACACTGACCTATTTCATAGGGACAGTATTGTTAGCTTATCGAATAATTTTGCAACGCTTTTAAATAAGATTGCCACTCATCCAGAAAGTAAACTAAGTGAATTAAAAATAGTTCTTAATGAAGTAGATAAGAAACAGCATCTTGCTAGAGAAGAAGCTTATAAAAATACCATCGGACAGAAATTAATCAACGTTAAACGTAGAGCAAATAACAGATAATAAAAATCATGACGAAAATGGAATCTCTAGGATATGTAAGACGGAAAGCTGTTAATATATCTACAGAAGAATTAATCAAAACTGAATTTCTTCAGTCAGGCTCTAACTTTCCTTTGGTGATTAAGCCTAGTGTGAAGGGTGTAAATCTAGAAAACTGGGCTAATAATAATCAAGAATATTTGAAATCTGAATTATTAAAATATGGAGCGGTACTTTTTCGTGATTTCAAAGTTAATTCTATAGAAGAATTTGAGCAAATTATCGCAGCGATTTGTGGAGAAGCGATGGAATATCGGTATCGGGCATCTCCACGAACTCAAGTAGCTGGGAGAATTTATACTTCAACTGACTACCCTGCCGATCAAAGTATTTTTCCTCACAACGAACACGCCTACTCGCCTACCTTTCCGTTGAAAATCTTCTTTTTTTGTATGAGTCCAGCGCAAGAGGGAGGGGAAACCCCAATTGGTAGCTGTCGAAAGGTTTTTGAGCGAATTGATCCAACTATCCGCGATCGCTTCATTGAAAAGCAAGTTATGTATATGCGTAACTTTGGTAATGGATTTGGTCTTCCTTGGCAAACTGTATTTCAAACAACAGACAAAATTAAAGTAGAAGAGTATTGCAAAAATAATGGAATTGAGGTTGAATGGAAAGCAGATAATCGTTTAAGAACTCGACAAGTTGGACCAGCCATTCTCAAACATCCTCAAACAGGTGAAATGGTCTGGTTTAATCACGCAACTTTTTTTCACGTTTCCACATTGGAACCAACGATACGCGAATCGTTATTGAAAAATTTGCCAGAAGAAGATTTACCAACTAACACATATTATGGAGATGGTTCTGCAATTGAACCATCAGTATTAGCTAGTTTGCGAACTGCCTATCAAGAAGAAATGGTCACTTTCTCTTGGCAGAAAGGAGATGTATTGATGCTGGATAATATGTTATCAATACATGCTCGCAATCCATTTATGCCTCCCAGAAAAATTTTAGTGGGAATGGCTGAACCTTATACCCCGGATTTCTCACGCATAGTGTAGGCAGAGGGAGAAGAGGAGTGTGGGGAGTGTGGGGAGTGTGGGGGGTAAGACTTCTTCCCCATCCTCCCACACCTCCCACACCCCTTGGATTTCTCACTTGTGAGAAATCCAGGATACGCCCTCAAGTATTTAACTAATATTAAGGTAGCAATATGCAAGTAGTAGAAAGTATCGAGGGGTTTAGACTTTCGCCTCAGCAAGAGCATTTATGGTTGTTACAACAAATTGATCAAAGTTGGGCTTATCGTAGCGATTGTGCAATTTTGATTGAAGGAAATATTGATCTCAATAATTTAGAATTGGCATTGCAAGATGTTGTCAATCGCTATGAGATCCTCCGCACCAATTTTATTTGTCTACCTGGAATGACTATTCCAGTACAGGTAATTACGGATAGCAAAGTTATTTTAGAGAAAAAATCTGATATTACTAATTTAACCCCTCAAGAACAAGAGGCGAAGATTGAGTTAATATTTCAGGAAATCAAACAACAAACTTTTCACTTTGAACAAGGTTTGATTTTACATACATCTTTAGTAAATATTTCACCAGAACAGCATTTATTGCTTATTAGTTTACCTGCTCTTTGTGCAGATAGAGCAACCTTTAATTGTCTAGTAAGAGAACTAGCTACTTCTTACTTAGGAAAATTCGATGAGAAATTATCTAAAGAACCACTTCAGTATGCAGATTTTTCAGAATGGCAAAATCAAATATTAGAAGCAGAAGAAACGAAAATAGGTAGAGAATATTGGCAACAGCAAGACTTCTCTACTATTGACACTTTCCAGCTTCCTTTTGAAAAGCATCTCTCTGAAAAACAGATATTTCAACCAAAATTAGTAAATTCAATCATTACCCCGGAACTGGTAGCTAATATCGAAACATTAGCTAAGAAGCATAATACTTCTGTTTCTACCTTTTATCTAACCTGTTGGTTGATTTTACTCCAGCGACTAAGTGGACAATCCGATATAATCGTCGCCAGAGAATTTAATGGCAGAAAATATGAGGAACTTCAAGAAGCATTAGGACTATTTGCTAAATATTTACCAATTCATTGTCATTTAGAAGATAGTTTCAAATTTAGTCAAGTTTTGCAGCAAGTTCATGAGTCTGTAGAATCTATCCACAAATGGCAAGAGTGTTTTACTTGGGAACAAATGCCAAATATTTTGCCTTTTTCTCCTGTAATTTTTGATTTTACAGAAGAAGATGCAAGGCATTATGCAGGTAATATATTATTTTCTATTTTCAAGCTTGATAGCTGTACTGAGCGTTTCAAAATTAAGCTTTCTTGTAGACGCGAAAAGGATTTTTTAAGTACAGAATTTCATTATGACTGTAATCTATTTTCTCCACAGGATATTGCAGGGTTAGCAGAGCAATTTCACAAGCTACTAGAAAGTGCAGTACATGAGCCAGAAGCTGCAATTGGTGAATTAGAAATTTTAAGCGATCGCACACTCAATCAACTTCTCTTTGGGTTCAATCAAACTCAGGCGGATTACCCACAAAATAAGTGCATTCACGAGTTATTTACAGAGCAGGTAGAACGCACTCCCAACAATATTGCTGTAGTATTTAAGAATCAGGAACTAACTTATGCTGAACTTAATGCGCGTGCAAATCAATTAGCTCATTATCTAAAAGATTTGGGGGTAAGTGCAGAAGTATTAGTGGGAATTTGTGTAGAGCGTTCTTTAGAAATGCTTGTAGGTATTTTAGGCATTCTTAAAGCTGGTGGTGCTTATGTTCCCCTCGATCCGCACTATCCCCAAGAGCGCTTAAGCTTCATGCTAGAAGATACTCAGGTATCTGTATTATTGACACAGCAGCATTTACTAGAAGGCTTACCTAAGCACGATACACAGACAATTTGCTTAGACACAGAATGGGAAGCAATCGCACAACAGAGTCAGAAAAACCCCCTGATAACTATATCTACTGAAAACTTAGCTTATATAATTTATACTTCTGGCTCTACTGGAAAACCGAAAGGAGTTGCGATCGCACATCGTAACTTAGTACATTCCACAACTGCACGTATTGACTACTATCAACAAGCTGTGAGTAACTTTTTGCTACTCTCATCCTTTGCTTTTGATAGCTCTGTTGCAGGTATTTTCTGGACACTTTGTTGTGGCGGAACTCTACACTTACCAGAAGAAGGTGTACAACGAGAAGTACCTAAACTTATAGAATTAATTTCCCAAAATAGTGTTTCCCATTTATTAAGCCTTCCTTCTCTATATGCTTTAATTTTGCAACAAGCAAAACCAGAAAATTTAAATTCTCTTCGTGCTGTCATAGTTGCAGGTGAATCTTGTCTACCAGAATTGGTACAACATCATTCTCAGTTTCAGCCGGAAGTATCTTTATTTAACGAGTACGGGCCGACAGAAGCAACCGTTTGGAGTAGCGCATATTATTGTCATACCGCAGAAACAGGAAGGCAAATATCTATTGGTTCTCCCATACTCAATACACAAATATATATACTGGACTCTCATTTACATCCAGTTCCTATTGGTATTCATGGCGAAATTTATATTAGCGGTGAAGGTTTAGCTAGAGGTTATTTAAACCAATCTGCAATTACATCTGAGAAATTTATTCCCCATCCCTTTAGTAAAAAACCGGGAGTGCGTTTATATAAAACTGGCGATTTAGCAAAATATCTCCCTGATGGCAATATTGAGTTTCTGGGACGTATTGATAACCAAGTAAAAATTCGTGGCTTCCGAATTGAGTTAGGTGAGATTGAGACAGCACTGAATAAGTATTCTGGAGTGCAAGAAACAGTAGTTATTGCTCGTGAAGATGTACCAGGAAAACGATTAGTTGCTTATGTAGTTCCTCAGCCAAAATCAGCCCTTACAGTTAATGAACTACGCAGCTTTTTAAAAGATAAATTACCTGAATTCATGATACCATCGGCTGTAGTGGTGCTAAAAGAATTACCTCTAAGTGCCAATGGTAAAGTTGATAGAAAGGCACTACCCGCACCAGAGGAAGTTAGATCGGATTTGATAGGAGATTTTGTTCCTCCTCGCACCTCTGTAGAAGAAATGCTAACTAAAATCTGGGCTGATGTCTTAAAAATTGAGAAAGTCAGTATTTACGACAACTTCTTTGAATTGGGTGGACATTCTTTATTAACAACTCAACTACTTGCCAAAGTTAAAGAAGCTTTTAACTTGGATATCTCTTTACGCAGTTTGTTAGAGAAACCCACCGTAGCGGGTTTAGCAGAAAATATTGATCGAGTTTGTCAAACAGAAATTGATTACCCACTTTTGGATCTAAAAGCTGAAGTCATTTTAGATCCAACAATTGTTCCTGAAAATGCCGTTAAGTTTATTCCTGAACCTAGTGCTATTCTATTGACTGGAGCAACGGGCTTTTTAGGATTATTCTTACTAGCTGAACTTCTCCAACAAACCCAAGCAAATATTTATTGCTTAGTTCGTTATAAAAATATTGAGGATGCCCATAAAAAACTGCAAACTGCTCTGGAATCTTATGGAGTTTGGAATGAAATTTGGAATTACAGAATCATTCCTATTCTTGGGGATTTATCAAAGCCACTTTTGGGTTTAAAAACTGAAAATTTCCAACAATTGGCAAGTATTATTGATGTTATCTACCATAATGGGGCTTGGGTACATCATATTTATCCCTACTCTATTCTCAAATCTACAAACGTACTGGGTACACAAGAAATTTTGAGATTAGCTAGTCAAATAAAAACTAAACCAGTACATTTTATTTCTAGCTCTGGTGTTGTATCTTCCAAAACTGAATCTGGAGCAAAATTAGTCAGAGAACAAGATAGCCTAAATGAAAAGGAATTTCCTAGTAATGGATATTGTCAAACTAAATGGGTAGCTGAAAAGTTAGTACAAACGGCGATTGAAAGAGGAATTCCTATCTCTATTTACAGACCATCACGTATATCTGGACATAGCAAAACGGGGGTCTTTAATAGTAATGATTTTCTGTACAAACTGATAATAGGTTGTGTGCAATTGGGAAGTGCGCCAGATATAGACATTCGAGAGAATATAGTTCCTGTAGATTATGTCAGCAAAGCAATAGTTAATTTATCAAAACAGAAGGAATCTTTAGGGAAAACTTTTCACTTAGTGCATCCTCAAACTCTCCACTCAAATACACTTATCGACCATATTCGCTCATTGGGTTATGCAATTGAACAAAATTCTTATGAGCAATGGCGAGAGAAATTACTCAATGTGACTCAAAGCTCCTTTGAACATCCTTTATATTCATTAGTACCATTTTTTCCAGCAAGACAAGCTGAAGAAGAAGATTCAAACTCAGAATTTTTACAGCTTGATAATCAAAATGTCATCAATGGATTAGTAGGTACTTCCATTACTTGTCCTCCAATAGACAATCAATTACTCAGCGTTTATTTTTCCTATCTGATTAAGCAGGGGCTTTTGGATAATAAAGTTTGTAACTGATGAATAATTAAAATTTTTGCAATAGTTTCAGGAGTGATATTTTATGATTTCAACAACTCATTATGATGATTATGATGTTCTTGCATTACATCAAAAATCTGATATTTTAACTGAATTATTAGCCAAAGCAGGGCTGACAAATCAGCAGCAAAAGTATTTACAACATTTTATCAATAGCTATAGCGATCGCACCAAAACATCTAAACATCTTTCCCAATCTTATCGCCCAGTTCTCTCTGATGATAAAAACTTAGGAGAGTTCAATTTACTATTCAAAGAAATGTATTATCCCATTGTTGCTAATCGCTCTATGGGTTCCAAAATCTGGGATGTAGATGGTAATGAATATGTAGATGTAATGATGGGTTTGGGAATAAATCTCTTTGGTCATAATCCCTCATTTATTAAAGAGGCTTTAATCGCACAACTTGATCAAGGAATTCAAATTGGCCCCCAATCAGAAATTGTTGGTGAGGTAGCTGAGTTAATTTCTCAACTTACAGGAATGGAGCGGGTTTGTTTTAGTAATACTGGTACAGAAGCAGTAATGACTGCTATCCGTATCGCCAGAGCAGTTACAGAACGCAAGAAAATCGTTATATTTTCAGGTTCTTATCATGGTCATTTTGATGGCACTTTAGTTAACACAAATAAGGCAGAAGATAATCAATATGCCATACCCTTAGCGCCTGGAGTATTACAAAACTTTGTGAGTGATGTTTTGATTTTAGATTATGGCAATCCTCAATCATTAGAAGTTATTAAAGCATATAAGCAAGAATTAGCAGCAGTTTTGGTAGTTCCTGTGCAAACTTCTAGACCGGCTTTACAACCAAAAGAATTTCTCCAGAAATTAAGGAAATTAACACAAGAATCTGGAATTGCCTTAATTTTTGATGAAATGGTAACAGGGTTTCGGATTCATCCTGGTGGCGCACAAGCTTATTTTGATGTACAAGCAGACATAGCCACTTATGGAAAAATTGTTGGTGGTGGGATACCAATTGGGGTAATTGCCGGTAAAAATATTTATATGGATGCAATTGATGGGGGAATGTGGAGTTACGGCGATGCTTCTTACCCTCTGGTGAAAAAGACGTTTTTTGCAGGTACTTTTTGTAAGCATCCGTTAGCATTAGCTGCTGCAAAAGCTGTATTAAAGTATATGCAGAATTCGGGGCCTTCTCTACAACAAAATCTGAATGAACGAACAACACAATTTGTTAAGGCTTTGAATAATTATTTTGCAGCCGATGGAATACCGCTACAGATGGCAAATTTTGGCTCACTATTTGGTTCTGCATCTTTAGAGATTTCTGGAGGAAATTCTACTGCTTCAGTAGCAATGAGCTTATTGAAATATCATCTTCTCGACAGAGGAGTTCACTTATTAGGTGTAAGTGGTTATTTATCAACAGCCCATACAGATGAAGATATTAACTACATTATTCAAGTTGTTAAGGATAGCATCAGTAATTTGAGAGAAGGAGGCTTTATCTAATATTACGCTGTAACATTAAAAGACAAAAATAGCCAACAACTAATTTTTTAATTGTTGAGCTTTAAATAGGTAAATTAACTGTTTGGTGGTGTTTAACGTATGGCAACCATAGCATTTTGTATTTTTAATTATCAAGGTGAATTAAATAGCACTTTGAAACTAGCAAAAAAACTAAGTTTACTTGGACATCAAATTTTATATTTAGGGTTGCCAGATTACGAGGAAAAAGTTTGTAGCTACGGATTTAAATTTCTGCCAATTCTAGAAAGATGGTTTCCCAAAGGATTTATTCAACAGATAGAACTTAACAATTCCAATTCAAACAAGCTTCAAGTATTAATAAATCAGTTAAAATATAAAAAGCTTTTAAACTCTTTAATTAATGAATTAATTAAAGGAGAAAATCGAGAAATACACACCACGCTGAAAACAATTAACCCTGACCTACTGGTAATAAGTACATACGAAGAACTATATTCTACTTTCATAGGAATGATAGCCTATGAATGCCAAGTTAAGAGTATTTATTTTACGGATATGTTTACCTCATTACCATTCTCAAATGAGCTTGAAAAGGAGAAAATTACAAATTTCGACAATAATTCTATTGTTAAATTGTTTAACTTAAAAAACAAATATATCTATCAAAAACTACTCAAAGCAACTAAAAAAATAATTGCTTTGTTGAGTAAAACAGACTTTTCCGAGGAAGATATGATCACAAAATTTGCAATTAATAGGAAAATTCCTCTCGATTTATTAGATTTATCTCAAGCAATACCTTTAAAGTTAACACATCTGGTTTTATGCCCAAAAGAATTAGATTTACCTAATATTTTAAGAGAAAAATGCTATTATGCTGAAGCTTCAATAGACTTACAAAGAGAAGAACCCTCTTTTGTCTGGTCAAACCTGGATAAAAATAAATCTCTTATTTATTGCTCTTTAGGAACTACAGTGAACACTTTTTCTACTTTAGGTATAAACAGAATTAAACAATTATTTCAAAATGTGATTGATGCTGTATCGCTTAAAAATGAATATCAATTGGTCTTATCAATAAGCGATTATATTAGTGTTGAAGACTTTCAGTATATACCTGAAAATATAATAGTTGTTAACAAAGCACCACAATTAGGACTTCTTAAGAAAGCATCTATAGCAATTATAGCTGGAGGAATAAACACTATTAAGGAATGCATATTTTGTGGAGTACCAATGATTGTATTTCCTGTATGGGCTGACCAACCAGACAATGCAGAAAGAATTGAATATCATGGTTTAGGTGTAGTTGCTGATGTCAATAAGATATCTACTAATCTTATTGTCGATTTAATTGAGACAATAGAAAATGATTTGTTATTAAAACAGAGATTAAAAATATGGGGAGAAAAATTTCAGGATATAGAAAAATCTGGGAGGGCGACGCAGTTTATCTTAGAAATGTTAGAACAAAGTCAATATATTTAATAAATAAATTGAGTTAGTACGGACTAAAAACATGAGTTATTACTTACAAGGAATCGACTCTTACGATAGAGCTAAATATGTAGATCAACATAATTATAGTGAAGCGATCGCTTTTTATAAGCGAGGCATTGAAACTGATCCTAGCCTGATGTCTAATTATTGGCATATATGCTTGGCGCTACTACTTCAAGGAGAAGAATCAGAGGCTAAGGCAACTTGGTTATCACTGATAGAGCAAGCAGATGATATAGATAAAATTAACGCTTGGACACTAGAAATTGTTGAGTTACTAACGGCAGAAGCTACAAAACGCGAAGCTGTTTCTGACTTTGAGTTTGCTCAAAAAATGCACGGTTATGCTGCCATCGCACGAGGTGAAGCATGGAAAAAAGTCAAAGGATATAAGTTTACAACTGATTGGTTTATTGAAAATCTTCCAACCTGGGAACAGTATTTAATACACTTAGCTAATCAGCCTGAAATTAATGTTCTAGAAATCGGTAGTTGGGAAGGTATGTCTGCTTGTTGGCTTTTAGATAACATTCTCACTCATGAATCATCAAGGATCACTTGCATAGATACCTTTGAGGGAAGCGTTGAACACAAATTTGAATATGACGACAGTTATATTCAATCTGTTGAGGAAAGATTTGATTTCAATATTTCTCAAACCAACGCTTTAGAGAAGGTAACGAAAATTATTGGTAACTCGCAAGATGTAATGCGATCGCTCCCTTTAAATAATTACGATATCCTTTATATTGATGGTTCACATTTAGCGACTGATGTCCTCACGGATGCTATTTTGGGTTGGGGACTTGTCAAGGTTGGAGGCATCATTATTTTTGATGACTATGATTTTCAATTCCATGATAGTGTAAATACCGAACAAGACACCAAAATTGGCATAGATGCTTTTTTGAAAGTATTTTATAAAAAAGTTAATATAGTTCATCAAGCTCATCAAGTTATCGTTGAGAAAATATTGGATTAAAAGGTATATTTTTTAGATAAGAATGCTTTATTTTAAAAATATACATTTTCAAATTGTAAGAAAATCTAAATAATCAATTATCAGGTAATAAAGATGTATCAAAATGAAACGGAAGACATCACAATTTACAAAGTTGTAGTAAATCACGAAGAACAATATTCAATCTGGTTTGCCAACCGAGAAAACCCCCTTGGCTGGAGAGATGTGGGGAAAACTGGTCTCAAGCAAGAATGTCTTGAATATATTAAGGAAGTATGGACAGATATGAGACCTCTAAGCCTCAAGCAGAAAATGGAAGAATCTGCTAATTAGACTTAAGCAATTTTTGGAGTAGCTAGAAGCTATTACCACTTTTTGAGCCTATCTAGACAAATCGACAGTCTCAGTTATTAGGGATTATTCAATAGTCCCCATTCATTAACTCTAATGTTTATTAGCAAAATAAAGTTGCTTGGTTTTATAGGTTTAAAGCCGCATGGCAATAAACACTATATCTTGAGAGTTTTACCCTTTTTATTCGCGCTCATCTTTGTTTTAGTAGTAGGAAACCAAAGCCTTAGTTCTTCACCAAAAACAACTGAAATACTTTGGGATACTTATGGTGTACCGCATATTTATGGCAAGGATAACCAAAGTGCCTTTCAAGCTTTCGGTTGGGCGCAAATGCAGAGTCATGGCAACCTGCTTTTGCATCTCTACGGTCAAGCACGGGGAAGGGCTGCCGAATATTGGGGAGAAAAGTATCTAGAATCAGATCGTTGGGTACAAACTATGGGAGTACCAGAACGATCGCACTCTTGGTATTTGGCCCAAAGTCCAAAGTTTCGTCGTTATCTTGATGCTTTTGCCAGTGGAATTAACGCTTATGCTGAGAAACACAAGGATTTGATTGCTGATGAAGTTGAGGTTGTCTTGCCAGTTAAAGGCGAGGATGTGCTGGCTCACCAGATGCGGGTACTGAATTTCACTTTTATTGCCAATCCAGAAGAAGTTGCAGGTGTGAGTAAACAGCAGTCAAAACCAGGATCTAATGGTTGGGCGATCGCACCATCACATTCTGAAAATGGTCATGCTATGCTTCTGGCTAACCCACATCTACCTTGGTCAGATTTATTTCTGTGGTATGAAGCACATATTACTGCACCAGGAATTAATGCTTACGGGGCAACACTGGTAGGAATTCCCGTTTTAGCGATCGCCTTTAATGATAATTTGGGTTGGACTCATACAGTAAACACCTATGATGGCTGGGATAACTACGAATTAAAACTAGCCGATGGTGGTTATCGCTTCGATGGTCAAGTCCGAGCCTTTAAGACAAAAACCCGATCTTTGAAAGTGAAGCAAAAAGATGGGACTCTGCGCTCACAAAAACTTGTAGTGGAAAGTTCTATCCACGGGCCAGTCATATCACGAAAAGATGGTAAAGCTGTGGCACTGCGTGTCGTGGGTCTTGACCAACCAGGTGTACTACAGCAGTGGTGGGATATGGCACGTTCCCAAAACCTCACCCAGTTTCAAGCTGTCCTGCAACGATTACAACTACCGATGTTTACAGTGATGTATGCAGACAGAGAAGGGCATATTATGCACCTCTTTAACGGTCAAGTACCAATTCGTCAACAAGGCAATTTTGAATACTGGCAAGGTTTAATTCCTGGCGATACATCTAAAACCTTATGGTCAAAAACTCATCCATATCAGGATCTACCGCGCGTAATTGATCCAAAAAGCGGCTGGTTACAAAATACAAATGACCCACCTTGGACAACAACGTTTCCCCAGGTTCTCAATCCAGATAATTATCCGCCTTATATGGCACCACGCGGGCCAATGGAGTTTAGATCGCAACGTACTGTGCAGATGTTAGCAGAGGATGACAAAATCTCTTTTGATGAGATGGTTTCCTATAAACATTCAACACGTATGGAACTAGCAGATCGCCTTTTGGATGACTTGATTCCAGCAGCCCGGAAGTACGGAAGCGAATTAGCTCGTCGATCTGCTGATGTACTGTCAGCTTGGGATCGACAAACCAATGCAGATAGCCGAGGTGCAGTACTATTTGCTGCTTGGGTAGATACGATAGACTTCGATAGTTTATTTAGCAAACCCTGGAGTGAAGACTCTCCACTGACTACACCTGATGGCTTGGCTAATCCTGAAAGTGCAGTCACAACACTCTTAACTGTTGCAGCTAAGGTAGAAAAAACCTATGGAAATCTAGATGTAGCATGGGGAGATGTTTTCCGGTTACAGTCTGGTGATGTGGATTTGCCTGCAAATGGTGGCGATGGCGGACTTGGTATTTTCCGAGTTCTCAATTTTGTTCCACTACCAGACGGGCGCTTCAAATCTGTTTCTGGTGATTCTTATGTTGCTGCGATTGAATTTTCTCAACCTGTAAAAGCGATGGCGCTTACTAGTTATGGTAATGCAACTCAACCAGGTTCAGCCTCTGCTGGCGACCAGTTGAAATTGTTCGCCCGCAAGCAGTTGCGGCAGGTTTGGTTCTCACACCAGGATGTTCTATCCCATTTGGCTGAACGCAAGGTATTTTAAAATTCAACTTAGTAGCCAATACTTTAGGACTAGCCCTTTCAAGGTAGGTAAAAATATTCCTCTTTAATCTTTTTACTCTGTGTTCTCTGTGCCTCTGTGGTTAGAAAAATTACTTTTAAACCGCAGAGGCACAAAGAGCGCAGAGAGAGAAAAAAGAGATTTTACCAGTCACCTTGAAAGGGCTAGTCCTATACTTGTTGGATTTGGGGGAAAGGTTTTGTATTTTACCTTTCCCCTTTTCCGACAAGAGTGCAAAAAGCACTTTTGCAAGAAGTGGAATCATGGGATCAGAAAATCGGGCACAGATAGCGATCGCTATCTGCTACAAAAAGGATTAAATATTCGCTGCGAGAATCAAGATTTGGGAGTAGTCAAAGCCAAGAAATCCCTTTACCAAAAAGGGGAAAAGGGCAAAGGGTAAGGGGGAAAGGAAAGGATAAAGAACTTTTCCCCACAAGGTATAAAGCCCCTATTTTTAAATAGGTCGAATAAAAAAGAAGATTTTTAAGACACGCAGTGCGATAACTTAGCAGTGCGGAGCCGCTCCGCCTCCGATCCATATTTGAAACCCCTGCTTTTAAGTTACTGGTTCCCTTTCCCCTTTTCCCTTTCCCCCTTTCCCTTGCTTCATCTTAATCTCTGACTGATGGGGCGGATCTGGGAACACTAAATGCTAAGGTCTTAAAAATTCAAAAGAATTATGATTAGTAGTGTAGTTACCATTCCCGGCTATCAAGTCAGCGAAGAACTCTACAACGGTTCTAGAACCCTAGTTTATCGAGCAGTTCGAGAGAGTGACCAACAGCCTGTAGTCATCAAGCTGCTGAAAAATCCTTATCCCAGCTTCAGCGAACTAGTACAGTTTCGCAATCAATACGCGATCGCTAAAAATCTCAACTCACCCTCGATCGTCCAAACTTACAGCCTGGAACCTTACCAGAATGGTTATGCGCTCGTAATGGAAGACTTTGGGGGAATTTCTTTGAAAACGGAGATGGGCGCAAAGCAACATTCACTTAGGGAATTTTTGCCCCTGGCTATATCTCTGTGTGAAACCTTAGATATTCTAATTCGCAATCGCATTATTCATAAAGATATTAAACCTGCCAATATTCTGATTAATCCAGAAACAAAACAAGTTAAATTAATCGATTTTAGTATTGCATCCCTATTGCCAAGAGAAACTCAAACTTTAATCAGTCCCAACGTATTAGAAGGAACACTTGCTTATATTTCCCCAGAACAAACTGGACGAATGAATCGGGGAATTGACTATCGCACAGATTTTTATTCTTTGGGTGTAACTTTTTACGAACTACTGACAGGGGAATTACCATTTAAATCAGAAGATGCGATGGAATTAGTACATTGTCATATTGCGAAAGTACCGCCTTTCTTGCATCAGATAAATCCAGAAATTCCATCTGTACTAGCAGAAATTATCAAAAAATTGATGGCGAAGAATGCAGAAGAACGCTATCAGAGTGCATTGGGACTGAAGTATGATTTAGAAAAGTGCTTGGTTCAATTGAAGGAAACAGGCAAAATTGAGACTTTTCCAATTGCTCAACGGGATATGTGCGATCGCTTTATTATCCCCGATAAGCTCTATGGCAGAGAAGCAGAAATAGAAACCCTACTCAACGCATTTGAGCGCGTCAGTAAAGGGACAACCGAAATGATGCTAGTAGCAGGCTTCTCTGGAATTGGGAAAACTGCGGTTGTCAACGAAGTTCATAAACCGATTGTTGGGAAACGTGGTTATTTTATCAAAGGCAAATATGACCAATTTAATCGCAATATTCCCTTGAGTGCCTTTGTGCAAGCCTTCCGGGATTTAATGGGGCAATTATTGAGTGAAACCGATACCCATTTACAACAGTGGCAGGATAAAATTATCACAGCTTTGGGTGAAAATGCTCAAGTTATTATTGAGGTCATCCCAGAACTAAAACGAATTATTGGTTCTCAACCTTTAGGTACAGAACTATCTGGGATGGCGGCTCAAAACCGCTTCAATATGCTGTTTGTGAAATTTATTCAAGTTTTCACTACACCAGAACATCCCTTAGTGATGTTTTTGGATGACTTGCAATGGGCAGATTCAGCATCACTAAAGCTGATGCAGTTGCTGATGGATGAATCCCAGAAGGGCTACTTGTTACTGCTTGGGGCATACCGAGATAATGAGGTCTTCCCCGCACATCCCCTAATGTTGAGATTAGATGAGATAGGCAATACTGGAGCTAAAATTAACAAAATCACACTCAGTCCACTGTGCCAAGTAAGTGTGAATCAATTGCTAGCAGATACCCTCAATTGTCAACCGGAAGTAGCACAACCATTGATGCAATTGGTGTATCAAAAAACCAAAGGTAATCCCTTTTTCACGACTCAGTTTCTGAAGGCACTGCATAAGGATAATTACATTCAATTTAATTCTCAAATTGGGCATTGGGAGTGTGATATTGCCCAAGTTAAGCAACTAGCGCTAACAGATGACGTGGTGGAGTTTATGACACAACTGTTGCAGAAACTAACACCAGCAACTCAGGAAGTTTTGAAACTGGCGGCTTGTATTGGTAATCAATTTGATTTGCACATATTGGCAATTGTTTATCAACAATCCCAAACCGAAACCGCCGCCGCATTATGGGAAGCATTAGAGTTCGGCTTGATTTTGCCAACTAGCGAAGTTTATAAGTTTTATGCAGGGCACGAAAATCAAGCAACTAATCAAGAAATCGCTCATTCTGTAACATATAAATTTCTGCACGATCGTGTTCAACAAGCCGCATACTCACTGATTCATGAAGATCATAAACAGACAACCCATGTTAAAATCGGTCGCCTGTTGTGGCAAAATACCCCGGAAGCTGAACTAGAAAATCAGATTTTTGCGATCGCTAATCAGCTAAATATTGGGCTTGAACATTACCATCAACCTACAGAACGTCATGAACTCGCACAGTTAAATCTCATGGCTGGAAAAAAGGCAAAAGCTTCAACTGCATACAGTTCAGCAATTGCTTATCTGAAAACAGGTATCCAGTTACTACCATTTAACCCTTGGGAATCTGACTACAATCTGACCTTAAGCTTGTATAGCGAAGCCACCGAAACCAGTTTTCTATGTGGCGAAATTGACGCAATGGAAGATTTCGCCCAGGAAATTTTACAACACGCAAAAGCGATCGCTGATACAGCTAAAGTTTATGAGGTAAAAATTGAAGCTTACATAGCACAAGGAAAATTTTTACTCGCTATCGATACAGGTATGCAATTTTTGCAGTTGCTGGGCATTGAGTTCCCTCAAGAACCAACGGCATCAGATTTTGTTCTGGCTTTGCAAGAAACTGAAGCTAGCTTAAGTGGCAAAACAGTTGCTGAATTGGTTGATTTGCCAGAAATGCAGAATCCAGAATTACGTGCAGCCTTGCGTGTTTTAGTTAAAGTGACAACTCCTGCTTATATGGCAAAACCTGAACTTCATCGTTTGGTGGTGCTGAAGAAAGTTGCTCTTTCTGTAAAATACGGAAATACTTCCGCTTCTGCCTTCGCTTACTCAGGGTATGGACTCATGCTTTGTGGTCAACCAGGCGGTATCTCAACAGGTTATGAATTTGGGAAGTTAGCCTTGCAACTGCTGTCCAAGTTTCAAGATCGGGAACACGAAGCAAGAGTCCTCGTAGTCGTTCATCTTTGTGTCGCCCATTGGAAAGAGCCTGTAACAGCAATGCTCCAGCCATTACTACAAGCTTATACCAGTGGGTTAGATAGTGGAGATTTGATTTATGCTAGTTACGCTGTCCACCTTTATTGCTTGCAAGCTTACATTGCTGGTCAAGAATTAACCAAATTAGCTGATGAATTAGCGATTTATGGGGCAGCAATAGAAAAAATTAACCAAAAACACACACTCAATTACAACAATATTTACTACCAAGTAGTCTTGAATTTAATCGAGTCAAAAACTACTCCTTGGGAATTAGTTGGCGCAGCCTACGATGAAAGGTCAATGCTGACTTTACATGAGCAAAGTAATGATGGCGCTGCTTTGTGGCATTTCTTTGTCAACAAATTGATGCTTTCTTATCTGTTTCAAGCATTGGATTTGGCAGTGGAATATGCTGCCAAAGCCAAACAATATTCCGGTTCAGGATATGCTACGGTGAATCTTCCAATATTGAACTTTTATGATTCGCTGCTGCAACTGGCTTTATTTCCGACATCGCCAGCCGAAGAACAACAGAGAATTTTACAGCAGGTAGCAGAAAATCAGGACACGATGCAACAGTGGGCAAATTATGCACCCATGAATCATCTGCATCGATTCCAGTTGGTGGAGGCAGAAAAGTATCGGATACTGGCACAAAAAACCGCAGCAATGGAATTTTACGACCTTGCCATTGCTGGAGCAAAAAAAAATGGCTACATCCAAGAAGCAGCACTTAGCAATGAACTGGCTGCCAAATTCTACCTCGACTGGGGCAAAGAAAAAGTTGCCCAAGCATACATCGAACAAGCTTACTACTCCTATGCCCGTTGGGGTGCAAAAGCCAAACTAGAAAATTTAGAACGACGTTACCCAGAACTTCTGCGAGTGATTGTGCAACAGAAAAACCTCAAACTCAATTCGCAAGAAACACTATGTCATACTGTCATATCCAGTACCTCTAATCATTCCTCAACCCAGATATCAAGTTCATCTATCAGCGTTAATTCGGCGCTGGACTTTGGATCTGTTTTTAAAGCCTCCCAAGCAATCTCTACCGCAATTCACTTAGATCAATTAATCCAGACGCTAACTCAGATTATTCTCGAAAATGCTGGCGCTGATCGGTGTGCGTTAATTCTCTTTCAAGATGGGTCATGGCAAGTGCGGGCGATCGCTACCTTAGAAGGTACTATGCTGCAAACAGCACCTTTAGATAATCATCCTAGTGTTCCAGTCAAACTGATCCAGTATGTAAAAAACACTCTAGAAACAGTTGTAATTGACGATCTCAAAACCCATCTGCCTAGTGTGATTGGGGAATATATGCGCCAGCATCAACCCAAAAGTGCGCTGTGTATGCCAATTCGGAATCAGGGGCACTTACTGGGGATTTTGTATTTAGAAAATCAGCTAACAATGGGTGCATTTGTGGGCGATCGCCTAGATGTACTCCAATTATTAACCACTCAAGCGGCGATTTCCCTCGAAAATGCCCTACTCTACAATACTCTAGAGCAAAAAGTAGAGCAGCGTACCCAAGAAATCTACAGCAAAAATCAGCAATTGTCGCATACTCTCCAGGAATTACAACAAACCCAAGCCCAATTGATTCATGCTGAAAAAATGTCGAGTTTAGGGCAAATGGTTGCTGGCATTGCCCATGAAATTAATAACCCAGTCAACTTTATCGCCGGCAATATTAGCCATCTAAAAAATTATTTCCAGGACTTGCTAACTGGTATTAGGCTCTATCAACATCAATATCCACAACCTACTACTGAAATTCAAACTTATTTCCAGGAAAAGGATTTAGATTACACAATCAAAGACGTACCAAATCTAATAGATTCAATAGAACAGGGTAGTCAACGCATTCAAAATATTGTCTTATCTCTGCGAAATTTTGTCCGCCTTGATGAAGCAGATATCAAAGCCGTAAATATTCATGAGGGAATTGAGAATACTTTGTTAATTCTGCAACATCGACTCACTAAAATTGCCATCATCAAAAACTATACCGATCTTCCAAAAGTGAGTTGTCACGCTAAACAAATCAATCAGGTAATCATGAATGTCTTGAATAACGCTATTGATGCCTTAAATGAAGCAAAAATCACAACTCCTACTATTACAATTCGTACCGAACTGAGCAATTCTCTAACCAAGAGTGTGAGCATTTGCATTGCCGATAATGGAACTGGAATTTCTGATGAAATGCAAAAACAAGTATTTGACCCCTTCTTTACAACAAAAACTGTCGGTAAAGGAACGGGATTAGGACTGACCGTAGCTTACTCTATTATGTCAACTCATGGCGGACAAATTAACGTCCTTTCTAAGTTAGGACAGGGGACAGAATTTGAGATTATTTTACCTGTCCAAGAATAAAGGTGGCAGACAATACGGTTCGGATAAGGGAGTTCCAGTTAAAAAATATCCAGGGTCAAAACGCTTGCCAGATAAGGAGGTGACGGATAGCGCGGACACAGCCATTCTAAGAATTTCATATTGCCTCAGTGACTAATTTTCCCCTTTATACTCCATTGGGGATTCATGGCAAAGAATTCAAAAAGATAAAATTATAAAGAACTGTCAGAACGTAATCATGTCAGCTATCCAAACAACTGTAGTTATTGCCATGACGGTCGATGGAAAGATTAGCTCCGTAGATCCTCAAGCAGGCGGTAATCCTGATGCAGCCGATCAAGCACACGTAGAGTATGAAGTCTCACTTGCTGATCTAATCCTGGTAGGAGCAGGAACGATTCGGGCTGGAGACGTAATTTTTTCAATTCGCAATCCCGAATTATTAGCAGCGCGCGAGGCTCGGGGTCAGTCTCGCCAGCCTATTATTTGTGTTGTCTCAGGTTCCCTTGACCTATCGCTGGACTCCCCTTTTTTGAGCGAGGACATTGAGCGATGGATATTTACGACACGGACTGGTTTGGAGCGCAGTTCTGATACAACAAGTTTGCAAAAACTGGCTGAATTAATTGATTTGGGAGATACAGACCTGGACTGGAATCGAGCCTACAGCTTGATGGCAGAGCGCGGTATTCACAAGGTCGTTGCTTTAGGAGGAGGCTATTTAACAGCATCTCTAGTAAAGGCTGGGCGAATTGACGATTGGTGGTTGACAATCTGGCCCGTCATTTATGGAGGAAAGGACGCTCCCACCCCGGTGGAGGGAGAGGGTTTTATTTCCACTGCTGCTCCTCATCTGGAACTCATCGAAACTCGTCAAGTTGGAAGTGAGTTGTTTTTACACTACCAGACGATCAAGTAAGAATGCGCTGTCATAATTAAGCTAACGCGCCTACATATTGCAATATTTTCCGTGTAGACCGTCATTTGTCATTTGTCATTTGTCATTTGTGTTTACCAAGGACAAAGGACAATTGACAAAGGACAACCTCACCAGTTGATGTGCAATCTTATTTGCGTAACAGCTTACAACTAAAAAGCGCCCTCCCGAAGTGGGAGAGCGCTTTCTTATTTAGCTAATAGAGTTAATGCTTGAGAATTAACCGTTGATAGCAGGAGCAGAAAGAGCAACAGGAGCAGATTCAGCAGATGCCAAATCTAAGGGGAAGTTGTGAGCGTTACGCTCGTGCATTACTTCCATACCCAGGTTAGCGCGGTTGATTACATCAGCCCAAGTTGCAATCACACGACCTTCAGAGTCAATGATTGATTGGTTGAAGTTGAAACCGTTCAAGTTGAACGCCATTGTGCTTACACCCAAGGCGGTGAACCAGATGCCGATTACAGGCCATGCTGCTAAGAAGAAGTGCAGTGAGCGGCTGTTGTTGAAAGAAGCGTATTGGAAGATTAGACGACCGAAGTAGCCGTGAGCTGCAACGATGTTGTAGGTTTCTTCTTCTTGACCGAATTTGTAACCGTAGTTTTGTGATTCGGTTTCGGTTGTTTCACGAACCAAAGATGAGGTTACTAGTGAACCGTGCATTGCAGAGAACAAACTTCCGCCGAATACACCAGCTACACCTAGTTGGTGGAAGGGGTGCATCAAGATGTTGTGTTCTGCTTGGAACACGATCATGAAGTTGAATGTTCCTGAGATACCCAAAGGCATACCATCAGAGAATGAACCTTGTCCGATGGGGTATACCAAGAAGACTGCGGTTGCTGCTGCAACAGGTGCAGAATAAGCGATCGCAATCCAAGGACGCATACCTAAGCGGTAGGATAGTTCCCATTCACGACCTAAGTAGCAGAATACGCCAATCAGGAAGTGGAAAATTACCAATTGGTAAGGACCACCGTTGTACAACCACTCGTCTAAGGATGCTGCTTCCCAAATTGGGTAGAAGTGCAAGCCGATAGCGTTGGAGGAAGGTACTACTGCACCAGAGATGATGTTGTTTCCGTAGATCAAGGAACCTGCAACTGGTTCGCGGATACCATCGATGTCTACTGGAGGAGCAGCGATGAAGGCGATTACGAAGCAAGCGGTGGCCGCTAGCAAGGTGGGGATCATTACTACGCCGAACCAACCGATGTAGATCCGGTTATTGGTGCTGGTGATCCATTCACAGAATCGATCCCATACGTTGGCGCTTGAGCGCTGTTGTAAGGTTGTTGTCATTGTTTTATAAATGCGATTATTTGCGGATGAATTAGGTAGGTTTGACTACCTGTTACACATCTTAAAGAATTTATTGCGTTTTGTAAAGTACTTTCAGAAAAAACTTTCTGTTGGGATTTACGCACCCGCAACACAAAATCCCCAATCTACTAAAAAAGGGGACTTTGGGTAATACATTTTGGATTGCGACAAACGTACTTTGTTCTTCAATTCACTGCTGGCTGCTTGGATATGGACTCTGTACACACTTCTTGTAAAGGTGGACGCACAGATAAATAAATCAAGGGGCCGAATAGCGGTATCAACGCTATCAACCAGAATATCTGTGGATTTTTCCAACTGCGACGCGCCATATCATCCCCTAGCAAAGCAGGAAATAAGAGACAAAGTAGGGAAAAATCTAAACTCATTACATTGATAAAGCGGTTTGTTTGCCACTGTTGCACAAAATTGCCCCAATCTCCTCCTTTGAAACCGTAGGCAACTAGAAGAACTGTGGCTACAGTCAACACAATCCCAGTCACACGAGAATCTAGCAGCTTGAGTAAGATATTCTTTTTACCAACAAACTGATTATTTGGTTCTCTAAGGACTAAGTAGGGTAACAAGGCAAATATCCCGACTCCAAAAGAGGCAGTAGCAAATAGCCAAGCAGGTATTTTTTGCCCTCTACCATCAATAAACACTACTGCACTGTAGATGAGAGGCCAGATACCCATGAGGTTAAATAGTGCTATTACTAATGGGTTAACGCCTTCCCACTGTCCAGTCGAAAGGTTTTTAATTAAATCGAATGTACCGGGTTGCTCAGGAGGTGCGAGGAAAAAAGCATAAATAACGAATCCTAACCACAGGAAGCCAAAGGCAATTTTTCTAACCATGAAATATTTAAGTAGGATTAATGATTAATTTTGCCACTACAAATTGGGCTATCTACCTGCGATCGCACTATTCATTCCTCTAAACTCGTAGCAGCTTATCCCTAAACATTAAGCTGTTACGCAAATAAGATTGCACATCAACTGGTGAGGTTGTCCTTTGTCAATTGTTCTTTGTCCTTGGTAAACACTTTTGACTAATGACTAATGACGGTCTACACGGAAAATATTGCAATATGTAGGTGCGTTAGCTTCCCTTAAGGATTGAAATAACTGAAGGCTTCCGAGAGGTAATCAGCAGCAGATGCCACAACTGCGATCGCACTTTCATAATCTAAGCGCGTTGGCCCCAAAACTCCCACACTTCCTACAGGTATTGAACCTCGGCGATAGTTCGAAGAAATCAAAGTACAGGTGCGTATCGGTTCTAATGGATTTTCTGCGCCAATGCGAACCGTTACCCTTGACTTACCAGCATCCTCCGGTTCTGGTTCCTCAAATATTAATCGCCATAGTTGGTCTTGTTCTTCTTCCAGCAGGTGGATAATCGTTTGTACCTGCTGTAACTGGGAAAATTCTGGCTGGCGCAAAACTTCTGACACACCCCGAACCATAATTTGTGTTGCAGTCGGCGCAAGAGTGCGACGAGTCAATTCGGCAACTGAATTTTTCAAGAATTCACCGTAGCGTTGGAATTCCTGATCTAGTTCGCTCCAGTCGAGGTTGGCTAATTCCAACAGACTTCGCCCCCGCAAGTGGGTATTCAAAAAGTTAGAAACAATCTGCAACTCGCGATCGACTACCTCTGAATCTCGTTGTGTCTCTTCTGGTATTGGCGACAAATCCATTAACTTGGAATGTGTCTCATAACCATCGGTAACAACTATTAACATGATTCGCCCAGCTTCAATTTGCACTAATTGCAGATGTCGCAATAGCGCTGTTGTAGTTTGCGGCATAGTTATCAAGCTAATGCAACCACTCAAGGTTGCTAAAATTTGCGCGGCTCCTTGCAGTAGGGTTTCTAAACTCCGATCTTCCCACTGGAGATGCTTTTGTAATGCCATCTCTATTTCTCGCCCTAAAGTTTCTGTCCGCGTAGCGTCTGTCTGCGACACGCTGCGGGAACGCAGAGAAGGTGTAATTAGCTGGTCAACATAAATGCGATAGCCTGAATCTGAAGGTACACGTCCAGCAGAAGCGTGTGGTTGGTAGAGTAATCCAGATTTTTCTAAAACGCCCATCACATTGCGAATTGTGGCTGAACTTACACCCAGGTCGTACTCTTCGCCCAAAGCCTTTGAACCAACAGGCTCTGCCGTAGCAATGTAGTGACGTACCGTTGCCCAAAGTATATGCTGTTGCCGATTTGTTAACTGGACTTCCATAGGATATGTTTTGCTAGAGGCAAATTTTAATCAAAGTCTGGAGAAATTTCTGGATTTGATTTAAACAAGGAATATTAATAATTTATTAAGATAACAAATTATACAATTATATTGTGATAATTAATTTTAAGGTTCGTGTACATTATTCTTGAAAAGTGCGCTCTCAATAGAATCTAGGCTTTGCATCAAAAGCTAAGAGTTTGAATTTACAAGATTCTTTTCTGCCTTATTTTTGCATAATTCTACACTTAGAAAAGTATTGTTGTATACGTATTTTTGCGGCTATTGCAGCTAAGATTAGGGTCGAAAAATTGCGTAAGTTGTGTAGCCAGTGGAGAAAGTTACAAACATTTCTGGCTAGTCCCTGAACTAATTTAGTGCTATTTTCACAATAGCAAAAGCCAGATGGAATTAAGTTCCATCTGAGTAATGCACCTAAACACAAGCTAATACTGGGGAATTGAATGGTCTACTAAGATGGAGTAAGCATCAATACCACCCGAAATATTTTGCACATTTGTAAAACCTTGAGCAATTAACCACTGACACATCTGGGCAGAGCGAATACCGTGGTGGCATAGCACAAGGGTTTCAGCTTCAGGATTGAAGAGGGTAGGTATTTCATGTCCCCACTCAGCAAATTGACTCAAGGGTAGGTTGACAAAGCCCTCAATGTTAGCGATCGCCAATTCTTCTGGTTCTCGGACATCTACTAGCTGTATACTTCCATCACCAGAGGAAAGACGTTGTGCCAGTTCTTTTACACTAATCTGGTTCATGGGTTGACTAAAAGAATTCCCTATAAACAGTCCTAATCTTATTTATGGTGACAGAAAATCTCTGCCTTTGCATGAGTATCGATTCTCAAGAAGGCTGATAAATTCTGCTAGGCTTTCTGCTTAAATGGCTGTAAACCGTCTTTTTTAAAGGTTTAATGTGAATAGTCAACGTTCATTTATCGGTTTTATCGTAGCAGGTGCGATCGCATTGCTAATTGCGATCGCTGGCTTTTACTGGTTTTTCACCAAAAGTCCGGCTAACCTCATTGCTTCTACCTCTGAGCCTGGTGCAGCCATATTCGTATCGAAACTCTCGCCAGCAATGGTTTCACTGCTGACGAATCCCGATCGGTTGCAGGCGTTGGAACGTGAAGAGGAACTATCTAAACTCAAAACCAGTTTATTCGCCAAAAGTGGCATAGATTATAAACAAGACGTTCAACCCTGGTTAGGGAATGAAATTACATTAGCTATCACCACCTTAGATATTGATCGCGATCCAGAAAACGGACAGCAGCCAGGATATCTGTTAGCACTAGCAACCAAGCAACCGGAGAAAAGCCGTGAGTTTGTCGAGTTGTTATTTTCCAAACGAGCCTTATCTGGGGCAACCTTAGCTGTTGAAGAATATAAAGGCGTAAAGCTGATTTCTGACAATTCCCAACCAGAGAAGGATTTGCTTGCAGGTGCAGTTGTTGGTGAAGGCTTTGTATTGTTTGCCAACGATCCGAAAGTCTTGAAAGACGCGATTAATAACGTCCAAGCGCCCGATCTGAATTTGACTAGCTCCCCCGAATACCAAAAAGCTACTAAAGAACTGCCCAAAGGAGGTTTAGCTGTAGCGTTCTTAAATCTTCCCGTTGTAGCAAAATGGCAAGGCTTAGAATTGTCAGAACAACTTTATAACAGTGAAATTATTTCTCTGGCGTTGAATCCCAAAGGATTGCTAGCAGAAACGACCTTTTTGACTTCATCAGAAATTCTCACTCCATCTGCAACACTATCTAAACCTGTAGGAGCATTGCAGTATGTTCCAGCGTCGGCAGGTTTGGCAATTTCTGGCTCAAATTTGAGTAATTTGGGCGAGAGCGATTTAGCCAAACTCTGGAGACAAGCAACAGCTAGTATATATGGTTCTGGGGAAGATGTGGTTTCTCGGTTAGCCAAACCTTTAGTAGATGTTCAAAAACAGTGGGGAATAAACTTACCAGAGGATATTTTTAGTTGGGTACAGGGAGAATATGCGATCGCATTGTTACCTGAGAAAGAGCAAACAACCCCTCATTGGATTTTTGTGGTAGAAAAATCTGAGAGCGTAGAACAAGGTATTGCTCGTTTGGATGCGATCGCATCATCCAATGGACTCAGCATTAATCCCCTGACTATAGATAAGCAAAAAGTCTCCGCTTGGACAGAGTTAACTACGGCGGCTAAAAAAAGTGATCCTAAAGAAGGAGCATCTTTCAGTATTGAAACAAAAGTGCGGGGATTGCATACAACTTTAGGAAATTACGAAATTTTCACTTCTGACTTAGAAACGATAAATGAAATTCTCACAACCAAGGATAATTCCTTAATTGACAATCCCAATTTCCAAGATAGTATTGCTGCAATTCCCTTACCAAACCAAGGCTATATATATCTTGACTGGACAAAGAGCCAGAATTTGTTAGAGCGTCAAGTACCGATTCTCAAGCTAGCAGAAGTCTTAGGTAAACCGTTTTTTGATAATCTGCGATCGCTCACAGTTAGCAGTTATGGAACTGACACGCGATCGCTCAAAGGTGGCGTTTTCTTCCAACTCAAGAATTCATGAGATTTTCATAAAAGCTCAAGTGCAGAAGGTTAAAAATTATTTTATCTTCTGCCTTTTTCTGTTCCGTAAGATTTTCGTAAATTTACTGTATTATTTGCTATTTAAATCGTCTGTTAAGAGGATGTTTGAAAAGTATTTTTGGTAACATCAAAGCCTCAGAAACCTAACCCCCCTAGCCCCCCTCCTTCCCTACAAGGGAATGGGGGTTTCAAAGCCTCTCTCCGTTTCGGAGAGGGGTTTTTGGTATACTTTACGACTTTTCAAACAACCTCTAAGGGTTTTCTTTAAGAGATAAGATCCTGCGTCCAACAGAGGTAATCACATCCAAATTAGAAGTTGAGGAATTGTAGCTGCTGTTTATATCAAGAGGCAGCCTAGCAATTAGCTGTTTGCTTTAAAAACCCTTCATTGTGGCACATTTTAATGTGGCACAACCAACTGAAATTTCACTGGAATTTTTTCATTAGAATATGTATATATCATTACTAATTTAACAGCCTGTTGGAGGGCTACTATGAAATTTTGTCGCCCCCGACTTGAGTTTAGCGGCGGCTGGTTGTTGGCTATACTTGCCACCATCACAGCTACACCTGTAATCGCAGAGACAGCAGCGAATTTTGGTACTTTTACTGTGTCAACATCTAATCCAGCACAAGGAACAGTGCAGGGGTTTACAGGTGGTTCTTACTCATTGTCTGCCATAAGTAACCGCGATCGCGACCAAAAAGCCTGTATTGGTTTTGCTGATCCTAATCCAGATCACATTATGGTTTTGGAAAATGACTTTTCCCAGCTAACAATCAAAGTCGATAGCAACAATACCGACACAACTTTACTCATTCAAGGCCCAGATCAAAATACGATTCGCTGCGGCGATGATACTGGCAAAAGAAAAGATGCTAGCGTTAGCGATCGCAACTGGAAAAGAGGTACTTATCGGATTTGGGTAGGTACATTTAATTCTGGGGTCAAGCGTGATTATACTCTGGCAGTGGAGCAGCAGTGAAGTGGGGAAGAAGCAAGGGAGCAGAGGAGTGTGGGGGGTAAGACTTCTTCCCCATCCTCCCACACCTCCCACACCTCCCACACCCCTTGGATTTCTCACTTGTGAGAAATCCAGGCTAATGCCCAATTCCCAATTCCCAATTCCCAATTCTTATGTGCAACACCTGAGACGATAATATGGGAGAGTAGCTTGTTGTGCTTTCCGAGGGTGCTATCTCGTGCTATCTATACTGCGTGCTGACTTTCGTATCATATTTGAACGTGACCCAGCTGCTCGTAACTGGTTGGAAGTTTTATTTTGTTACCCTGGTTTGCAAGCCCTGCTATTCCATAGGCTGGCTCACTGGTTGTACGCTCTTGGTCTTCCCTTTTTTCCTCGCCTAATTTCTCACTTGGCTCGGTTTTTGACTGGAATTGAAATCCACCCTGGTGCAGCGATTGGAAAAAGTGTGTTTATTGACCACGGTATGGGTGTAGTAATTGGTGAAACTGCGATCGTGGGAGACTATGCCCTAATTTATCAAGGTGTCACCCTTGGAGGTACTGGTAAAGAATGTGGCAAACGCCATCCAACTGTGGGTGAAAACGTCGTAGTCGGGGCTGGGGCAAAGGTACTGGGCAATATCCAAATTGGTAATAATGTTCGTATTGGCGCTGGGTCTGTTGTTCTAAGGGATGTACCTTCAGACTGTACTGTGGTAGGGGTGCCTGGGCGCATCATGTATCGTTCTGGAGTTCGGGTTTCACCTCTTGAACACAATAACTTACCAGATTCAGAAGCTCAAGTAATTCGTGCTTTAGTAGACCGGATTGAGGCGTTGGAAGAACAAATACAAACTCTTCAGCGTACCAATTCTTCAGAAAAAACTCCTGTTTTAGTGGGTTGTTTAGCCACCAAAGAGGATGAGCCAACCCACGATTCTCGCTGGTGTAACCTCAAAGATAAGACCATCCAGCAATTTCTAGATGGTGCTGGCATTTAGTTAAAATTCAAGGGTTAAGGGTCAATCTTTAGCCCTTTGAAGGTGACTCGTAAAATCTCTTATTTTTTCTCAGCGATCTCTGTACCTCTATGGTTTAAAAGTATTTTTTCTAACCACAGAGGCGCAGAGGACACAGAGTATAGATATAGAGCTTAAAGAGGAATCTATTTAGCAAAATTTTTACGCACCTTGGAAGGGGTACGGTCAATCTATTGACTCTTGGCTAAATCACGGATTAATTGCTTCGCTAGACCACTCTTGCTGGTCATTACGGTGGTAAAGACATCGATTTTGTGGTTCGCCGCGTAATTCTAAATGGTCTACTTGCACCGGATCTAGTAGCAGGAGACAAAAATTAGAAAGTGGCTCAATAGGATCGGGTGGTGATGGCTCAAAGGCTCCTGCTTCTTTGATTCTGGGTTTACCAGGATAGGGCCAACCAAACTGTAAACGCGCCGCATCACTTAATTCTTGCCACATTGCAATTCGGGCTGGCTGTAAATCTTGGTGAGAATCATCACTGCTGATTAGGGTCAAATCGCCAGCCATGCGGAATTGTTCTCGTGTATTGGGGAAGTACCAGCAAATTTCTGCCCAAGGTTGTTGCTGTATTTGGTCGGCTTTGGCGCTACGAGTATCGGTGATAAATCTTAGCTGGTTTGTATCTTCCAGGAAGCCGCGAAAGACTAGGGTACGATTAGCGGGGCGGCCATTGGGTTGCACTGTTGCTAGTTGCAGGTAACGGGCATAAACAAGGCTGCGGTTGCGATGGAGTGCATGAGCGATCGCACCTCGCCAAGGAGCAAGAGACATTATACAATTCTGTTGGTAATTTAGCGCCAGGTATTCTTGAACATACTACCACTTCAATACTCTTGGTTGAGCGCCAGTGATTCCTAAAAGTTCTCTAACGCTAAGAAGCTTTAAGATTCCAGTGCTGTAAAATATGTATATATAAATTCTTCATATAAATAACATCTGATGAGTTTCTTACCCGCTAATCGTGCTAATACCCTCAAAGCTGCTTTTCGTGTTTGTGATGTAGCTCCTTTAGTGAGTAATAGAGATATTGAACGTTATTATGTTAATTTATCAAAAGTCCGCAAGACAGAAGCAATTAATACTATTAAAAAACGCTTAGATTTTCTGGAACCCGCAGAATTTTGCAGTCTTCTATTTACTGGACATCGGGGATGCGGTAAAAGTACAGAATTAAGAAAGATTCAGCAAGAATGGGAATCTCAATATAAAGTTATTTATATAGAAGCAGACGCTGAACTAGATATATTAGACGCAGAATACACAGATTTATATTTGGTAATTATTAAAAAAGTTGCTGATGTCCTATACACATCGGAATTAAATTTTGATGCAAAACTTTTAACTAATTTTGAGTCTTGGTTTAAAGAAATTACTCAAGAAACCGAACAAACAGTTGAAAGGTCAGCAAGTATCAGTGCTGAGGCTGAAGCAGGAATAAAAATTCCCTTTCTTTCAAAGTTATTGGGTAAAATACAGGCTCAAATTAAAGGCGCTGACATACAAAGAAGAACGGTTCGCCAGAATTTACAAAAAGATATTGGTCGTTTACAAGCAGATATAAATTTGTTGTTAGGTGATGCTTTCGTCAAGCTTAAATTAAAATACCCTGAATATGAAAAAGGATTTTTAATTATTTTCGATAACTTAGACAGAGTGCCTCCAAATGTAGCTAAACATTTATTTTGTGATTACGCATTTCAATTGCAAAGTCTACATTGTACGATTATCTACACAGCACCAATTTCTATTGTCTATTCTGAAAATAACTTGAGTAACACTTTCGACACACCCAATATTGTGCCGATGGTCAATATATATGAGTTTGAACAAGATAAAAACGATCTAGCTCATAATGATGATGGTATAACAGCAATTACGAGTTTAATTGAACAAAGAGTTGAAGTAGACGCAGTGTTTGAATCGCGTCAACTATTGGTAGATTTAGCCAAAGCAAGCGGCGGTCACATCCGTCAATTGATGCAAATAGCATCAAAAGCATTTATTACAGCAGCAACTCGCGATCACGAGAAGGTTACTGCTGATGATATCACTTATGCGATTAAGCAAGAGCAGTTTAATTTTGAGCGGAGTATATCAACAGAATACTATTCTGCTTTGGCTGCGGTATATCTCAACAAGGATGTTTCTAAAGATGAAATCGGCAGGTTAATGCTGTTCAGTCTTTGGGTTTTTGAGTATAACGGCAAAAATCGCTGGAATTATGTTAATCCAGTTGTGAGGCAAATCCATGCTTTCCAAGAAGCAGTTAAATCAGCGACAAGTAACCCCTGAGTTGAATTTAGAAAAAGACACTTTTGTGCAAATAAATCAGCAGTCATTAGCAGAACTTTTAACCTTTATTGATTTTGCTGACACTCAGTTAACGATTGGGTTCGTTGCTGTTAATTTTGCTGAAGATAGAAATACTTTAATTGAAATCCTCAAGAATCATCCTCAATGTCATGAGATTCAGTTTGAAATTCTCAATTTTGCCGATCCTAATTTGCGTTTTTTAAGGGATGAGATTATTCATGATTTAAAAGAAATTCATTTAAAACCAGATAAAAAATTAGTATTAATTGTTATCGGTTTAGAAAAATCTATTGGTTTATCTGGAGAATATCCGCCTGTACTGCAAGACTTGAACTTTGTCCGAGACGCTTTTACTAATAGTGTTCCTCACCCTATACTGATATTTCTGCCAGATCATGCCCTAACACGTTTAGCAAAATATGCCCCAGATTTTTGGGCATGGAGAAAAGGAGTATTTTATTTTAAAACAGTCGAGTCTACTCAAGAGTTGGCTATTGAAAAAACTATTCAGTCGGAGAGAATATTAGGAAGTTTAGATTTACCAGAAAGGCAAGAGCGGATTGATTTACTTGAGCGCTTGCTAATGGAAGAATCAACTGATATACGCACCCACATTACTATTTCAAAGGAGTTAGGGGTTGCTTACAGGAGTATTGGTGAGGCGAAAAAAGCAGAAGATTTTTTGCTACAAGCTTTAAAGTTAACTGAAGACGATGAAAATTTAGCAGGAATCAAAGCTAGCGTTCTCCACGAACTGGGTTACATATATCATGATTTGGGAGAATGGGAAAAAGCGATCGCACTCTATAATCAGTCTTTGGAAATAACTGAACGCATTGGTGATGTCCAAGGCAATGCAGCGACGTTGTATGAACTGGGACGTATCTACGCCAACAAAGGGGAAGTGGATGAAGTGATCCCACTCTTCAATCAGTCTTTGGAAATAACTGAACGCATTGGTAATGTCCAAGGAAAAGCGGCGACGTTGCACCAACTGGGAATTCTCTACGCCGAAAAAGGGGAAGTGGATGAAGCGATCACATTCTACAATCGGTCTTTGGAAATAAATGAACGCATTGGTAATGTCCTAGGGAAAGCGGCGACATTGCACCAACTGGGAATTCTCTACGCCGACAAAGGGGAAGTGAATGAAGCGATCACATTCTACAAGCAGTCTTTGGAAATAAATGAACGCATTGGTAATGTCCTAGGGAAAGCGGCGACATTGCACAATCTAGCAGGTATCTACGCCAATGAAGGGGAAGTGTATGAAGCGATCACACTCTACAATCAATCTTTGGAAATAAAAGAACGCATTGGTAATGTCCAAGGCAAAGCGGCGACGTTGCACCAACTGGCAGGTATCTACGCTAACAAAGGGGATGTGGATGAAGCGATCGCACTTTTCAAGCAGTCTTTGGAAATAAATGAACGCATTGGTGATGTCCAAGGCAAAGCAATGACTTTGTGGTGGTTAGGAGGTTTGGCAGAAAAACAGGGTGAATACAGTAAAGCGATATCCTATTTGCAACCAGCTTTAGAGATTTTGCAGGGATTGAAGTCACCGGATGCTGAAAGTGTGAGTGCAAGTCTTGATAGGGTAATGGGTAATTCGTAATTCGTAATTCGTAATTACAGCACCAAAAGATTTTTTATCTCACGCAAAGGCGCAAAGAAGAACGCGAGAGTGTTTTCTTAATAAATGAAAATTGCTGTAATGAGTTTTTGATACTCGTAAACGAGTCTTTTATACTCGCGCGAGAGTCTTTGATACGCGTGAATGAGTCTTTGATACTCGCGGACGAGTCTTTTCTACTCGTGAATGAGTCTTTTATACTCATGGACGAGTCTTTGATACTCATAAATGAGTCTTTGAACTCCGTTAATGAACCTCGGAGCTTCGTTCGTGAACCTTTGAGCTTCGTTGATGAACCTCGGAGCTTCATTTGTGAACCTCGCAATGTTGTTCGGTGAAGGCAAAAGACGCGATAAATCGCGTCTTCGTGATTATGGGATTTATTTCATTAATAGATTTTGATAGCAATTTAGGTGAGAGAATCAGGATCTATGCCGAGCGATCGCCAAAAGCGCTTTAAGTAAACCAGGAATCAAATCTTGTAATTCATTATCCACGGGGGTATCGTCAGAGTCAGGTAGCTCTTCAGATGAGGGCAAACAAGCTAATGGATCGTAATTTAGCATGATTGATTTCCCGTTCCTCAGTTATTAGTTATTAGTACATCTTTATTTTATTAATCAATCTTGATGGTAATTTAGATAAAAGAATCAGGATCTATGGCGAGCGATCGCAACCGTTCAGTTAGCAATTAGACACGTTGTTTGTCTTGCTGGGGTTATTGAGCGTATTTCATCTTTGCTTCTGGTGTTAAAAACCGACTCCTGCCCCCTGTCCTTTTGCCTACTGTCTCAGTTCTTTGATGTTTTTCATCACTTGTTGGTATAAGTCGTTGTTACCCTGGCTTTGAAAAATGCTCGCTGCTTTTTCTAAATCCTTGAGTGCCCCCTGTCTATCTCCATTGGTGGCGCGGGCATTTCCTCGGTTATTGTAGGCAGGGGCAAAGTTAGGGTTAAGACGAATGGCTTGATTGTAATCTGCGATCGCACCCTTTGGATCTCCATTGGCAGCACGAGCATTTCCTCGGTTATTATAGGCGATCGCATATCTGGGATTAAGGCGAATCGCTTGACCGAGATCGTCTATTGCCCCTTTTCTGTCTCCATTGGCGGCGCGGGCATTTCCCCGGTTGTTGTAGGCTTCGGCGTAGTTGGGATTAAGGCGAATCGCTTCACTATAATCTTTAACTGCTTCTCTGTTACCTTCTAGTGAGGCGCGGGCATTGCCCAAGTTATTGTAAGCTTCTGCGTCGTTAGGGTTGATGCGGAGGGCTTGATTGTAATCTGCGATCGCTTTTTCTTTGTCTCCCAAATCAAAATAGGCTAATCCCCGGCCGTTGTAGGCTGCGCCATATTGAGAGTTTTGACTAATTGCCTTACTATAGGATGCGATCGCAGCTTGTAAATCACCGTTTAAATGTTGATTCTTTCCCTGAAGATAGAATTCCCCACCTCTGGATGCTGTAGCTGAACGACGACTAGGTGTACTAACTCCTATTTCTGTCACCAAAACACTGTCATTCTTGCTACAAGAAACACTGCTAATTGCTGTCAATGTAGTAAAAATAGCTATAGTAAATACTTGATTTACCCTTGTTCGCTTTTGTCTAAATAAACGCCGTCTCATAATTTAATATAAACTGCCATAACACCTGAACGTAATTAGTACCAAAATCTAGATTTTAATTCTTTAACTCAATGGTTATTCTAACTTTTGATAGACGTTTCAAGTCAATTAACAAATTTACCAGATATTCAATATATTTATTTAATAGTTATATTAAGGGAAAGATTTAAATTATAAAGTATAAAAATTGTCAGTTCGGCTCTTTGTTATTGTCATCTGTCTACTTCTTGGCAATGGATTTCTGAGCAGAAAGCTACTCTAGCTCATGTTTTTTAAGATACTTTTTGAAAAAAATATATTTGAAATCTTAAGATTTGCTATAAACAATAACTCCATAATTTATGACATTTGTAGCCTTATGGACAATTTACTCATCTTCTGTTTCAGTCTCTTGAGCTTTGGGAGTTAGCCGCCAAGAGGTAGTTTTTTCAATATCTACAGACAATTGTTCTAGATTTGTCCCTAAATCTTTTTGGAGTTTCTGAGTTAGCGTGATGGGAAAATCTAAATCAATATCTTGGGTTTGTGCTAGCCTAGCCAATTCTGAAAAAGTCGCTTTGACTGTAGTGCGATCGTAACTTGTCAGTTTATGAGAAGAAGTTTCAGATATATTCTGAGCTTGCATCGCTTTTTTCATGCGTTCTTGCAAATGCTCAAATTCTGAATTCAACAACTTCCATTGTTGCTCAAGTTGTGAGTATCTAGTACTTAGTGAGATTAAATCTTCCGTTGCGGGTTCGGGGTTGGCTTTGGCTTGTAAACCTAATAAATTTGAGTGGATTTGAGCAAGATAAATACAATCTAGATAAGCATACTCTATCTGTTCTTCAGTCAGGGGGCGTTTTCCCCAATCGCTGGTTTGCTCTTGTTTATCGATATTGTTAAAGCTACAAAGTGCTGTAGCTATGGTTTTGAGTTGATAGTTAGGTAATGGCAAAATATGGTAGGGAATTTTTTTTGCCATTTCTAAAGTGCAGGTAATATTTTTAGCTTTCTTGTTACCGAGAAATTTTAGATCATAACTGGCATTGTGAAAAACTTTTTCAATGGCAGAATTTATCATAATTTTTTGAATAAATTCAGCTATGATATTAGGTTGGTCTAGCACATCTAAAAGATAGACGCGATCGCCACTCATATCTTGAGGATTATCTAACACCTGAATCAGCGATAGTCTAGGATTACGACTTTTATAGTCAGCTACTTCTGTATCGATCCACAGTGTTTTGACATTGGTGTATTCAGCGACAATATCACTAATTTCGCTGGCAGAAGTGAGGTAGGGCATTGGCTGATATTTCCTGAATATTTAGGGCATTGTAAGTAAGCCATAGTTTTCTAAAGTAACATTTTGTTGGTAATTTTGCTGGCACAGGATTGCACAAACATGAAGTTTTGAGCTGTATAGGCGGAGACATCGCCAAACTGACTCAAATCTGATAACATCGATTCACTACTTTAAGGCTGCATAGTTTATCATTGGAAAAGCTCCTCAGCATCTACATTAAATTCATAGGAGCTACAGGCCGTATATACAGGTATCTTGGTTAGCAACCGTCAATAAAATTGAATTGGTGCTTCTCAAAAATGGCTGCAAAATCTTAGCCTAAACAAATCGTTCAAGTTTCAATTTCCAGTAACCTGAGTAATTGCTTGACACTTTTGCTACTTCACATTTAATTGCTTTTTAACATCTGCTCCTCACCATGACACACAAATTAATTGCTTTCAGTAATCAATTCGGAGATAGATAATGAAAAAGCTAATTCTATTAATCGTTAGTAGCATTTTGGTAGTTGGTACTTTTGGCTGCCAAGAGGCTCCTAAAACTGGTTCGGAAACTCCTAGCACTACTAATGAAGCTGCTCAAGTACCAGCAAAACCTGCTTCTCAGATAAATGAAGCTGCCAAAGTTCCAGGAATACAAACAACTCCTTTAGCAACTAGCACAGATACTAAAGTTAAAGTCGGTTCTGAAAAAACGGCAGCAACAAAAGTTAAGAGCGACTTAAAAACTGAAGTTAGCAACAAGTTGAACAAAGGCTTACCAGGCAATAAGTTACAGGTTGAAAACAAAGAGGGTGAAATTATCCTCAAAGGCACAGCGACTTCTGCTGAAGAACTTAAGAAAGCTGAAACTTTAGCTAAGGAAGTTCAAGGTGTGAAGACAGTGAAGGTGGAAGCAAAAGTTGAAGCTGTGAAAAAGCCATAAAAGAATAACTGAAGTTCTCAGTTAACATCGGCATGAAAGCCAAACAGGGACTTACACAAATGTAAGTCCCTGTTTTTTATTTGCTCAAATTTAAGTTATACAACTCTATTAGTTTGTCAAGGAAGTTCGTAGTAAAGACTAGTACAACAGGGCGGAAATAAACCACCCATTCTAAATTAATGAAATCCTTACGCTGTATTCATTTTTAATTTTTAATTTTTAATTCCGCCTTGCGGTACTAGCCCTTTCAAGGTGACTCGTAAAATCTTTTATTTTTTCTCAGCGTTCTCCGTGCCTCTGCGGTTCAATAGTATTTTTTCCAACCACAGAGGCGCAGAGGGCACAGAGTATAGAGCTTAAAGAAAAATTTATTTACCAAAATTTTTACGTACCTTGAAAGGGCTAGTAGTAAAGACTAAACTCCTTGCAATATTGTGCGTTTCTATAAGATTCTCCTTACTAACTCGCGTTCTTTGCGCCTCTGTGGTAGCCTGCGACAAGCTGCTCATCTACGATAATCCTGAATTCTCTCCCCTACCCTCTTGCGAATTTTTAATTAGTTGATACACTTGTTCTTCATTAGCCCAGTTAACCAGCGCCTATGGTTCATATCAAGCGCGTGGAACTTACCAACTTCAAATCCTTCGGCGGTACTACTTCAGTCCCTTTGCTGCCGGGGTGTACTGTCATATCTGGGCCCAATGGTTCGGGTAAATCTAATATTCTCGATGCACTGCTGTTTTGCCTCGGACTCTCCAGTTCTAAGGGAATGCGAGCCGATCGCTTACCAGATTTGGTAAATAACACCCAAACGTCTAAAGGACGCGCTTCTATTGAAGCTAGCGTCACTGTGACGTTTGATTTGTCAGATGAAATCTCACACAAAGACACAAAAGCGCAAAGAGAGGAAGTAGAGGAGGCAGGGGAAGCGGAGGAAGAACCAAAATCCAAAATCGTTCGACTGAGCGAAGCCGAAGTCCAAAAGCCAAAATCGGCAGAATGGAGTGTTACTAGAAGGCTGCGAGTCACCCACCAAGGAAGTTACACGTCGAATTACTATATCAATGGTGAAGCTTGCACGTTGACAGAATTGCATCAGCAACTAAGTAACCTGCGGGTTTATCCTGAAGGCTACAACGTGGTGCTGCAAGGGGATGTCACCAGCATTATCTCGATGAATGCGCGGGAACGACGGGAAATTATTGATGAATTGGCTGGGGTGGCGGCGTTCGATCGCAAAATCATTCAAGCCAAATCAACTTTAGATGAGGTGAAGGAAAAGGAAGATAGCTGTCGGATTATTGAGACAGAATTAACTGCACAACGCGATCGCCTTTCTCAAGATCGTGCTAAAGCTGAGAGATATCAAAAACTCCGCACGGAATTTCTAGCGAAACAATCCTGGGAAGCCGTTTTATCATGGAGATCGCTACAAGCACAACAAGAAAAGTTGGTTCACGAAATTCAAACAGGCGATCGCAATTCTAGTGAACTCTCAACCCAACTCACTAATCTAAATTCCGAAATTGTCCAAAAAACTGCTGAACTTGAACAACTCAATGCCCATGTCAAAGCATTGGGTGAAGATGAACTTTTGGCAGTACAATCTACCCTCGCCACTCAAGAAGCAGAACGAAAACAACTCCAGCGTCAGCTAACGGAATTACAAACAGCTTCCCAAGAAACCGCCAAACGTCTGCTTCAAACTCAGCAAGAAATTGAAAAACATCGACATTCCCTAAAAGAAATTGCCGAAACCCACATTGTAGAGACGCGATTCATCGCGTCTTCCCAACACCAAAGGAATGAAGCCCACCAAGCCTTAGAAACCTCCCGCGAAGCCGCCGCAGAAATCGCCTCAGCTTCCGAAGCCTGGGTGCAGCAACAAACGGCATTTAATCGTCAAATTGAAACTCTGTTGCAAACTTTAGAACCGCAACGCACAGAAAAAGCACAACTCACAGAACGGAATAATCAGTTACAGCAATTAATTTCCGAGCAAACCCAGTTAATTGAACGCGACGAACCGCTATTAGCCCAAAAACAAACTGACTGTAATCAAGTTGAAACGGACTTTAACGTCTCTAGCGAACCCATCCAGAATTTAGCCCAAAATCTCTCAGCCACAGAACAAGAATTGCAAATCCAACAGGAAACCCAAAAGCGGTTACTTTTTGAACAACGGGAAAAACAACGCCAGTTAGATAAAATAGAGGCGCAAACACAAGCACAGCAAGAAGTCCAAGGAACCCAAGCTAGTAAAGTTATTTTACAATCGGGAATGCCTGGACTTTGTGGCTTAGTTGTGCAGTTGGGAAAAGTGGAACCCCGTCATCAGCTAGCTTTAGAAATGGCTGCCGGTGGACGATTGGGACATATTGTGGTGGAAGATGATGGTGTAGCCGCAGCCGGGATTGAATTGCTCAAACAGAAACGTGCCGGGAGAGCGACTTTTTTACCACTAAATAAAATTCACGCACCTAAATTTACTCAAGATGCAACGCTGCGTTTCGCTAGCGGCTTCGTTAACTATGCTGTGAACTTAGTCGATTGCGATCGCCGTTACAAAGATGTATTCAGCTATGTTTTTGGTAACACAGTCGTATTTGCCAGCCTTGAGGCGGCGCGGAAAAATTTAGGTTTATATCGCATCGTTACCTTAGACGGGGAATTATTGGAAACTAGCGGTGCAATGACTGGTGGTAGTAACAGCAATCGTTCAGCGTTGCGGTTTGGTACAGGTGAAGCAGCGGAATCTGATGAAGCGATCGCTTTAAGAAGTCGTTTGGTGGATATTGAGCGAGTTTTAGAGCGTTGTACTGAAGCGATCGCTACTTTGTCAGCCAGAAGCAAAAAACTCACCCAAGAACTCACAGAAGCGCGTCAGGCGCGGCGCGAACAGCAGTTGCAATTGGAACAGTTGCAAAAAGATATTAAGAGTTTAACAGCGCAATTAGAGGGGACGCGATCGCAACTCGCCCAAAACAGCGAAAAGTTAGCCATTGCTCAATCCCGATTAGAAATTTTAGAGCGGGAATTACCTGGGAAAGAAAATGAATTGCAACAATTGCGACACGCATTAGCAGAGTTGGAAGCGTCTCAAACCCCCAGTGAGTGGCAACAAATCCAGGCAACCATTAAAATTCAAGAGCAACAATTGCAACAACGAGAAACAGCATTACGCGAAGCTGAACAAAGATTAAAAAATTTGGAAAATCAGCAACAACGTTTGCAAGAAAAAATCCAAGAAGGGGAGGAGCGAATTAGCCAATATCATCGCGAACAAGAGACGCAACAAAATCAACTAAATACCCTCAGCACTCAGCACTCAGCACTCAGCACTCTCATCACCCAAACCCGCGCCAACCTGAGCCTTATGGAGCAGAATTTGGGAGAAGAGAAACAAAAACGCGACGCTACAGAATTGGAAGTGCGATCGCACCTTTTGCGCCAACAACAATTGCAATGGGAAATCGAAAAACTCAAAGAAACCCAAGAGAAGCGGCGGGAAGAACTAATTGCACTGCAAAGCCAGTTGCGGGATATGGGAGCAGAATTACCAAATCCTTTGCCGGAAGTTCCAGATAAGGTAGATTTGGAAGAATTGCAGAAAGAATTGCGATCGCTTACCAAACGCTTACAGGCAATGGAACCTGTTAATATGCTGGCGTTGGAAGAATACGAACGCACTCAAAACCGTCTCCAAGAACTGACGCAAAAATTAGAGACACTCGAAGGGGAACGCACCGAACTACTTTTGCGGATTGAAAACTTTACCACATTGCGGCAACTTGCTTTTAAAGAAGCCTTCGATGCAGTCAACGAAAACTTTCAATCGATTTTTGCCATTCTTTCAGACGGCGACGGCTATTTACAACTCGAAAATCCTGAAGATCCCTTTAGCAGTGGACTAAATTTAGTCGCTCACCCCAAAGGCAAACCCGTACAGCGCCTAGCTTCCATGTCTGGGGGAGAAAAATCACTTACAGCCTTGAGCTTTATCTTTGCCCTCCAACGCTACCGTCCATCGCCCTTTTACGCCTTTGACGAAGTGGATATGTTTTTAGATGGAGCAAACGTAGAACGATTAGCTAGAATGATTAAGCAACAGTCACAACAAGCGCAATTTATAGTTGTGAGTTTGCGTCGTCCGATGATAGAATCAGCCGAACGCACAATTGGCGTTACTCAAGCACGAGGAGCCTACACTCAAGTTTTGGGGATTAAATTACAATCATCCAATACATCTGCTTGAGTTTTTGTTAATAATAGTGTATAGACAAACCGGATTCGAGATCAGGACTCGGTATAGAATGACCTCCGAACAGATAATTAGACGTTCCGATATATTAAACACCCAGGTGATTACCCGCGACAACGGCAAGCGGCTAGGCATCATCAGTCAAGTATGGGTTGATATTGATCAACGAGAGGTTGTGGCTCTTGGTTTGCGAGACAGCCTGATCTCCATTTCGGGCATACCGCGCTACATGTACCTCAACAACATCAGCCAGATTGGTGATGTCATCTTAGTTGATAACGAAGATGTAATAGAAGATATCGAAGTTGAATCTCTCAGCAATCTGATTAACTGGGAAGTAATCACAGAAACAGGTGAAGTATTAGGCAAAGTCCGGGGCTTCAAGTTCAACGGTGAAACCGGGAAGCTTAACTCTATAGTCATCGCTTCTTTAGGATTACCCCAAATTCCCGACCAATTTTTGAGTACTTACGAGTTCTCAGTAGATGAAATTGTCAGTACTGGCCCCAATCGGTTGATTGTGTTTGAGGGAGCCGAAGAACGGGTGAACCAGTTGACAACTGGTTTACTAGAGCGTTTGGGTATCGGCAAAGCACCGTGGGAAAGGGATGCAGAAGAAGAATACGGCTATACTCCGCCACGCCAAGTTGCACCAGGTAATCAACTCCCTAGTGGTGTGCCATTGCAGCCACCCAAGCAGAGAGTTCGCGCCCCCGAGCCCGTAGCGCGGGAAGAGGAATGGAATGAAGACTATGTGGAAGAAGAAAGGCCACAGCGTCAGGTAATGAAGGCGCGGCAGTATGAATCTATTCAATACGAAGAAGACGAGGAAGAAGATAACTGGAGTGAAGCAACAGGCAACGACAGGTATCAACAACCGCAGCCGCTAAAGTATGAAGCCAAGCCTTATAGCAAGCCTTATGTTGACGAATACGATGATTATGATGATGTAGAAGGTGATGCTTGGGAAGATGAGCCGAAGCCTGTGAATATTCCTAAGAAAGTTAAGGAAAGACAGCCAGAATACGAAGAAGAAGGCGGGTATTAATTCGTAATTCGTAATTAAAGAAGATTAATTTAGCTCTTTCCTTAGAAGTAAGGAGGGGGCTAATTTTTTAGAACGCACTAGCGACAACAAGTCGCACAGAATTATTTACACACAATTTTTAGTCTGGACAAGGGTTTCATGCCTAAATTGGGTGTAATTAATTTTGTTTAAGTACTTGTAGCGAATACACTGTAGGCGATAGCTTTAATATTTTTTTGTTTGTCAACTTTCATTTTTATAAACCTTGCTACGATGCCCGATATCTATAACATTTACCAATAAAATATCATCAAAAATATCGTATATAACTCGATAATCGCCTACTCTAATTCGATATGTGTTTTCTTCACCCTGTAACTTTTTAACTCCATTGGGCCGTGGTTCTATAACCAACTCATCTATTTTGGTTTGAATACGATCTTGTAATTCTTGAGATAGTTTTTTAAACATTTTTCTAGCACCCTTGGTAAATTTAACTTCGTAAGTCACGCTACGTCCTTTTTTCTTTCATTAGCGATTTCCTTTTTAATATCGTTCCATGCGATAAGACTATTATTTTCTACATCACTTTTAGCAGCATGATAGGCTCTTAAATCGTTTTCGTCCTCTTCATCTTCGATTTTTTGAAGTAGTACATAAATTTCATCTAGGGTACTGTCGTAAGCTTGGTTTAGCAGTACGTTGATAGCTTTGATTAATTGTTCGCGTTCGTGTTCGGTTTTCATAATTAAGCCTCTTTAAGATTGTTAAGTTTGATTAATTTATCAATTCTATGGCAAAGTCTTCGTCCAGTGGTTCAAGGGTAGAAAGGGTTTCCAGGAGGGATTTTTTCTTGATGGGGGAAATGATGGCGAAGGGGATACCGTTTTGGGTAATAGTGAGAGGTTCGCCTGTTTTTTGGGCTTGGTTGAGTAAGGTTTGGATGGTTGCGGGGAGATCGGAAAGGGTGATTTGTGTCATAGTGGGTTCTGGGGTTAGCGTATGGGGACTTGGCGCACATCTATTTTACCTGTGACGGCGTTGGTGATGAGGGCAGTGCGATATTCTTTTAACAGTTCAATTGCTTCTTGAACTTTGGCTTTTTGTTGGTCTAAATATTTGGCGATCGCTTCATTAATGACTGGCCATAGTCGCTAAAACAGTTTGTAACTAATTAGTGAACTGTTCAGAAACTCACCAAAAGCTGCTAGCGTCAAACAAAGGAAAAATATCGTTGTGGACTTTCGAGCTTGAAAACGCGTTCTAATTACTGGCAACTACTGCCTTATATCCGACTCCAGTGGAAAACCATCACCAAGGGACTCATTGGTATCTTGGGATACGTGCTGGCGACATTAGTGTTGATAAATCTTGCCGGTAAATTGGCAATTCCCTTTGCACAGGGTAATGTAGTAGCGATCGCTCAAATAACTGGCAGCTGTGCCTTAGTCTTTCTTGTCAGAGGCTTGTTTCAGTCTATACAAGATATGTACATGGCCAAAGCTTCTTTGAGAGTTGCTTTTTATCTCCGTCAGCAAGTCTACGCCCATCTGCAAAAACTAAATCTCAGCTATTTTGAAACTGCAAAAGCAGGTGATTTATCTTACCGCCTCACCGAAGATGTTGACCGCATTGGAGAAGTGGTAAATAAAGGATTTCACGACTTTATCCCCTGCATTTTGCAGTTGTTGGCAATTCCGATTTACATGATTTATCTGAATTGGCAACTGACATTAGCAACGGTGATAGTCGCGCCGTTGATGGGTATTTTAGTTGGCTGGTTTGGTGAACGGTTACGCAAGTATTCCTTAAAAAGTCAAAATCGCGTGTCGGGTTTATCAGCCATCCTCGCGGAAGTTTTCAACGGTATTCGTTTGGTACAGGCTTTTGCTGCCGAAAATTACGAAATCGCTCGCTTTGGCCATGAAGCAGAACGCAGTCTCAAAGCTAAATACTCAGCCGAACGCCTGAAAGCGATTCAGATTCCCATTGTGGGATTTCTGGAAGCCTTAAGTGCGTTATCGTTACTGATTGTGGGAGCGTGGCAAATTTCCCAGAATAACTTAACAGTGGCGAATTTTTTCAGTTATCTGGCGGCGGCGGCGCTGTTAATTGATCCCATTGGTCATACTACTAATAACTACAACGAATTTAAGCAGGGTGAAGCATCTGTTGACCGCGTTTTTGAATTGATGGCAATTCAGCCGACGGTGATCGAAAAGACAAATGCGATCGCTCTCCCCCCAGTCAAAGGCAAAATAGAATATCGTCATATTTCCTTTGCCTATAAGCCTGGTGAACCCGTATTGAAAGATATCAGTTTATTGGTATCACCAGGTGAAGCGATCGCACTTGTGGGTGCTTCTGGTGCTGGTAAAACCACATTTGTCAATCTTCTCCCCCGTTTTTACGACCCGGAAGTTGGTCAAATTTTCATTGACGATGTTGATATTCGAGATGTGAAGCTGCATAGTCTGCGGCGACAAATTGGGATTGTTCCGCAAGAAACCATCATGTTTTCGGGGACAATTGCCCAAAATATCGCTTTTGGACAAGATGTTTTTGACATAAAAGCAGTTAAAGAGGCGGCGAAAATTGCTAATGCTCATCAGTTCATTAGCCAACTGCCAGAGGGTTATCAGACCTGGGTGGGCGAACGTGGGGTAAACTTATCAGGAGGACAAAGACAAAGAATTGCGATCGCTCGTGCAGTTCTCCTCAATCCCCAAATCCTGATTCTTGATGAGGCGACATCAGCATTAGACTCTGAATCAGAAGCACTGGTACAGGAAGCGCTAGAAAGACTGATGCAAAAACGCACAGTATTTATTATTGCTCACCGCTTATCAACCGTGAGACGGTGCGATCGTATTTTAGTTCTCGAACAGGGACAAATTGTCGAATCAGGAACCCATGAAGAATTATTAGCCCTAGAGCATCGCTACGCGCGGTTTTATGCCCAGCAATTTAGTTAGCAGTGAAAATACACAGAGGGTTAGAGAAAAGTAGAACTTTTCAAAATTTGTGTTGGATTGACTTTTCTGGTTGATTACTTTGTCCTGGTGTCACATAATCGATTCCGAGATTGATGGTACTTTGTTTTTGCACCAACTCCTTTATCCAATCGCGATACAAGCTATGACACTCAATTTATATTTACTGCGACATGGAGAAACTACTTTTAGTCAAAGTGGTAATTTCTGCGGTGAAACTGATGCAGAGTTGACAACAGAGGGGATGCAGATGGCATCTGGTTTTGCCGATGTTTATCACAAATTGAAGTGGGAAGCTGTTTATGTTAGCCCGATGAAGCGCACAATTGCAACTGCCAAGCCATTTTGTGATGCTATCGGTATGGATATGCAGTTGCGTGACGGACTTAGAGAAGGTAGTTACGGCGAATGGGAAAGGAAGAGTAAATCGTTTGCCCAAGAGAATTACGCAGAAAACTATGTAAAATGGTTGACTGAACCCGCTTGGAATGCACCACTAGGTGGAGAAACTGCGGTAGATATTGCTAACCGTTCTATGCCTGTAATTGCTGAAATTCAAGAAAAACATCACCAAGGTAATGTTTTAGTAGTTTCCCATAAAGCCACGATTCGGATTATGCTTTGCAGTTTACTGGGAATTGATTTGGGACGCTATCGCTATCGGGTGAATATTTTGGTCGCGTCGGTAAGTATGGTTAAATTTGACGTTAATGGCCCTTTGTTAGAAATATTAGGCGATCGTCATCATATACCCGATCATATTCGCTCTCGTCCGGGAACATAAACCTCGTCTACCTTGAGAACCGTAGTTTTGTAGTTTTGTAGGTTGGGTGCAGCGATCGCGTAACCCAACATAAATAAGGTGGTAATGTTGGGTTACGTTTCACTCCACCCAACCTACATCAATATATCTTTTAAAAACTCTATGTTTTAACATAGATGAGGTTTAATTGGCAAAAAGTTTTATTATGAGTGGGATGCAAGCCGGGTTTGACATGACTTGCCAAAAAGGGATAGCAGCCTTTCAAAATACCAAATTAGATGAGTTGACCCTAAGTATTTAGCATAGTTTTTGCAAAAATAATTTCGTTAACTATATCCATAACATCATTGACTACATCTTCTGCTGTTGAAAGGTCATTGATATATTGATTCAGTGACTTAAATTTTTCCGGTGAGATATTTCCCATTAATTTACTATCCCAATTTTCCAGCATTTCGTCGAATACTTTTTTGGCATCGCCATTAGTACATACAATAGGAATCACCGGAATTTTTTCTTGTTTAGCATATAGATAAGTTTCATAAGTTCCACCAACGCCTCCCACAAGAATCACCAAATCTGAATGTCGCAAACAATCGAGCCACTCATTAATACCTGACTCAGTGTATTCTACTTTTCCACCCTTAAATACAGGTTGTTTGCCTCGCGGAACAACGTGAGTTAACTTATCGGTTAGGCGGATATCTTTTTGCGCGATTTTTTCGGCAAACTTATCAGCGACAACATAATCTACTCCTTCCCATCCACCTGTTATCAAGTTATAGTTATATTCTGCTATTCTTTCACCAAGTTGTTGAGCGCACCAATTAATTTCATTAGGAATTTCAAAAGATCCTGTTCCTGCAACTAAAATACTCTTTTTGCTTCTGAGTTTAACAGCATCATTTTTAATAGCATCAGTAAGCTGATTGATAAATACATTAAAGTTTTGAGACGGATCAATGCTTAATTTATCCGAGATGAAAAACATGAATTCATCAATTTTCTGGGAAATTTCCATAATTTTTTCAGCAACATTATACATTGCAGAATCTTCATGAGCAGATAGTTCTGAAACCATGAGTTGTTTTAGTGTTTCACTCTGTTGCTTCCAATATTTTATATACTCAGTCTTACCTTCTTTTGTATAAACATTAGCATCCTGTAAAACTACAGGAAAAACTTTTTGTTCATAATCCTTGCGTTTCATGATTTCAACAGCTTCAAACATACAGTATTCAGAGTGCAAATATTTGTCGCTGACGACGACAATTACATAGTTTCCGCGCCCGATTTCCTGCATGAAGTCGTGTATACTCTTACCTAGCGTTAAATAGTTGCGATCGCGAATTAAGTTGTACCGTTCAGAAATAAGTGCAGTGCAAATTTTATCGACTAATTCTTCGCGTTGACTACCTAATTCACTCTTGTTATCTTTCCATGCATAAGATATGTATATTTGATTCATTTTTTTAAGGTTTTCTAAGATGCGATAGAGAAGTTTGGAACCAATAAGTGAATAAAATTCGCTTCTACATAAACTATCGTCCACCTACGCCGAATGAAAAAATAACCCACGCAAGCAAAAATAATTCTGAGGTAAGTTTTAGAACATCAGAACTTTGGAGTTTAGTCTGTGTAGCTGTGATTTCTAATCACCAAGGCTGAATAAAATTTTACTTTTATATTTGATGACTGACCTACGTATTTTCTCGCAATTCAATTCAACTCGGATTGCTATATCTATTCAATTTAGTTAAAAATTTTTATAGAGACGTTGCATTGCAACGTCTCTTATTAGATTATTCGTCGTGTAAATTACACCAGATATAATCTCAACAAGCTGTCTAGATTAAAAAGAAAATAGGGATGATTTTACTATTTTCTAGACTGAATCGCCTGGATTAACTCATAAAAAGGTTGCCAATTATCTTCTTGAGCAATTGCTTCCCAAGTCGACTCAATCACAGGTCTTAATAGTACCGTTTTAGGATTATGAACAGCTAGAGTTTGAGCAATTACATCGGTGCGGTCGCTATCAAAATCATTCAAGATTTTATGGTATAGTATGCACCAATCATCAAAGATTCCCGACGCACCCGGTACTGGCACAATATCCGAATTATTCATCACAAAACCTGGCTCATCTCGCCATTTGGATGAAAAAGTCCGAGCCATCTCATAAAAAAACTGGTGATAAGCAACTTGGCTATCTTTCAAGAATTCAACCGTTAGATTCAACAGTTCCGCAGCTTGTGGGTGTGACAGTTCCACAAAACCTAACTTTTTCAACATCAAAGAACTGTATTCAGCTTGATAATATTCATCAAACCTTTCTAATGCCGCTTCCATTTCGTCTTTATCAAGAATCGCCTTTAAAGGTTCTTGGAGCATTTGTAAATTCAACTTACAAATACTTGGTTGATTACCGTAACAATAGCGTCCATAATAGTCAAAATATGCAGCTATAAAGGATGGGTTATAACTCGGAATAAACGCGTAAGGGCCATAGTCAAAACTCTCTCCAGTAATTGACATATTGTCAGTATTTAGGACTGCATGACAAAAGCCAGCCGCCATCCACTGCGCTACTAGTTCTGCAACTCGTTTCACTAATTCTGCGTAAAACAAGACATATTTATCTTGTTCAGCGCTTAAGTGTCGATAATATTGCTCAATTACGTGGTCTAACAACTTCTTAGTTAAATCTGGACGCTGAAAATAGTGCAGTCGCTCAAAAGTGCCAAACCGAATATGAGAACTGCTCATTCTAATCATCACAGATGAGCGGGTAGGTGAAGGTTCATCGCCCCGCCAGAGGGGTAAACCTGTTTCAATCATGCTCAAACAGCGCGAGGTACGTACACCCAAGTGGTGCAGTGCTTCCGCAGCCAGAACTTCCCGCACCCCACCTTTGAGCGTGAGCATACCATCGCCCCCACGGGAGTAGGGCGTTCTCCCAGAGCCTTTTGTACCAAAATCGTATAATTCGCCATCAGTGGCGCGGACTTGTCCATAGAGAAAGCCTCTACCATCACCCAACTGTCCGTTATATTCACCAAATTGATAGCCGTGGTAACGTAGTGCTAACAAGGGTTTGCGCCCCTGAAACTGGCCAAAAGCTGTAATGAAATCTTCGTCTTTGACTACTTGAGGGTCTAAACCCAAACGAGGTAGTAGTGCATCGTTACGCCAACGCAAGAGGTGTTGGGGAAATTCTGCTGCTGCCACCTCATCATAGTAGTCATCACCTAGAGATTCTAAGGCGCTTTCGTAGTTGAGGGAGAGAAGAGGATTGCTAGAATTTTTGTAGTTTGGAGTTTCAGCCAGAGTCATTACGAGCAAAGCTTAATTCATTCTTCCCTTAATACTACCTCTGGCTGAAACATCAGCATAGACACAAAAAGCGACCATATCTAAAATATGGCAGCGCCACCATCAAAACCTAGAGCGCATAATGAATAAAGTTTTGCAATTAAAGAAAAAATTAACTCAATTAGCTATTTTAGACGCTACATTTGAGGTTTTTGGCTCAGAATCACACCAATATCAATTAAAACCTTGCTTGAGTAACAAAGATATTCAAGTTTTTGAATCTAGATACAATATCAGTTTACCAAGTGAATATAAAAACTTTCTGTTAGAAATTGGCAATGGTGGTGCGGGGCCAGGATACGGCTTATCTGGACTATCAGGAATTCAATATGAAGATATAACCGCAGAAAAACTATACCAAGAGAAGTACGAAATTCTCTCTAAATCATTTCCTTTAACAGAAGCGTGGAATGATTTAGATTTGATTATCAACAATAGAAATGATGCTTATTTTGACAATAAGTTTATCCAGGGTACTCTCACCATTACAACTTATGGTTGTGGAATTGATGCAATATTAGTAATTACCGGGGAGCAATCAGGAAAAATCTGGATAGATGACCGTACTAATGATAATGGAATATATCCTGCTTCTTTGGATTTTTGTAGTTTTTTCCATGATACCGACCCTGATGACTCTCATCCAAATAGCGACCAGGGGCAGCCTTTAAGTTTTTATGATTGGTATGAAGACTGGCTTAACCGAAGTTTGCATCAAATCCGCCAGTCTTCGGAAACTTAACCTTAATTAAATCAAACTGAATTTTTTACTTTTTAATTGGTTGCGATACTGGTTGAGTAGTTCCTACTGGGTTTGATGTTGGTGAAGTAATTCCTACTGAGTTTGATGTTGGTTGTGATGCCTGTGGAGATAGAATTTGTTTTACTTGCTGGTTATAAGTTTGCAAAATTGATTGAACCTGTTTTTGTTGATCTTGATTCAGATCCAAAGATTTTAACACTATTCTAATTCTCTGACGGGATTGTAGTGCTGCCTTAAATTTAGTGGCTTGAGAGGGGTTTAATAAAGCCTCAATATCCTTATCTCTTTGCTGACGAGCCACTTGTATTTGTTGACGCTGTTGGTTTGTAAGTTTGATTTTTTGGTGTGCGGTAGGACTATTCTGAGTTTTTAAGGGTGGTGTAGTGGGAGAAGTTAGAACTGGTGCTGCCAAAACCACTCCGTGCAATATGGTAGCAAAGGCGAAGATAGTAGAAAATACAGATAAACGCTTTATAGAATTAATAGACATTTTGAAAAACTCCTCAATCATCTAAAAAAAATTCACCCCTTGTCTTATTAGTCAGATGGTGAACAAATATTACTCTTACATTTGCTTGTGGAGTTGTTGTGTATTTATTATGGATTTACTATGATTTTGTAGATATTGTAAGTTAATATCTCAATGATGTTAATGAACTGTGTATAAATATAATACGGAGATACTTAACTTATTTTAATAAGCTCGGTATCTCTACACTACTAGAAAATAGCTGTTTAAAATTTTGGTGCTTGCCAATTAGTATTTGTAAGACTTGTCATAATATGATCTTCCCATTGTCCATTAATTAACAAATAGTCTCTAGCGTATCCTTCAATGACAAATCCGAGTCTTTTTAAGACATTGCCACTGCGCCGATTATGAGGCATATAATTAGCCATAACTCGGTGAAAATTTAACTCTTGGAATAGATATTCAGTGGCGGCTTTTAGCCCTTCTGTCATATATCCTTTACCTTGTTTACTTTCAGCAAGACTATATCCCACGTAGCAAAAATGAGCGGCTCCTCTTACAAAATTGCTAAAATTTACGGTTCCAATAACTACAGTAGGATTTTTTTTGGTAAAAATAAATAGCTTTAATGATTGCCCATTAATAAATTCGAGAAAACTATTCTCTATCTGATATTGCCAATATTCTTCAGTGAAAAAACCATCAGCCCATAGAGGGTAGAATGGGGTGAGATAAGTTTTGTTATAAATGAAGTATTTAAGAATTTGGGGTATATCTTCATGAATCGCCGCTCGTAATAATAGGCGATCGCTAGTAATTAGTGGCAGTTCTGATATCATAATCGACGGGATCTCTTCCCAGCACATTCTCTAAATTTTATAAATTCTCTCATACCTACGGTTTAGCAGCAGCAGTTAGAACTGTTTTACCCAATGCCCTTTAAAACAGACAGAGTGAGTATTTTTGCTGGTAATCTGCCATTCCACCAAAATCTTGATAAGCTGATGTCTAATATCTAGAGCGCAAGGATTGAGAGCCAATGGGTGATAAAGCACAGTGCGGGGCATAACTTCGATAAAATCGCTTTGCCCAAACGCTGTACCGCAGGAAATTCAACCAAAAGACAGCTCAAGATTCAACCCAATCTACAAGAAGGATAGTGATGTGGTGGCAATACGCTACGATTGGCAGGAATTAGAGATTCGGGCGATATACAATATGCCATTGCTAGAGCTTATTTATCAAGCTGCTAGCGTGCATCGCCAATATCATGACCCAACAAAAATACAAGTTTGTAAGCTTATATCCATTAAAACGGGAGGTTGTCCAGAAGATTGTAGCTACTGTGCCCAATCTTCGCGCTATAAAACAGAAGTAAAGGCGGAAGCACTCCTAGAAAAGGAAACCGTTGTTAACATCGCCCAGAAAGCTAAAGAAACTGGTGTTAGTCGCATCTGCATGGGTGCTGCTTGGCGCGAAGTCCGGGATAACTCACAATTTGAGGAAGTCCTGGAAATGGTCAAGGATGTAACCGCAATGGGCTTAGAAGTGTGCTGCACTCTGGGTATGTTGACAGCAAATCAGGCTAGGAAATTGGAAGAAGCGGGACTTTACGCCTACAACCATAACTTAGATACCTCGCAGGAATATTACAACACAATTATTACCACGAGAACTTATAGCGATCGCTTAAACACAATCGAGAATGTCCGTCAGACAAATGTTACCGTATGCTCCGGCGGTATCCTTGGTTTAGGCGAAACTGTCGATGACCGGGTTGGAATGTTACAAACTCTGGCAAACTTACATCCGCATCCAGAGTCAGTACCAATTAATATTCTTTCACAAGTGCCGGGCACACCCTTAGAAAATCAGCCTGATGTCCCCATTTGGGATATTGTGCGGATGATTGCCACAGCCAGAATTTTAATGCCAGCTTCCGATGTGCGTCTTAGTGCTGGTAGAGCTAGACTTTCTCAAGTTGAACAAGCTTTCTGCTTTATGGCAGGAGCCAATTCTATCTTTTCTAGCGACGACAACAAAATGCTGACGGTGACAACTCCCTGTCCAGATTACGATAGCGATCGAGAAATGCTCAATTTACTTGGTTTGGGGATGCGTCCACCTTCCCAAAGACAGGAGAAGGTAGCAAGTCCAGCAGTTGTAGGATAAATATCTTCTTATGGGATGGGTGAAACACCCATCCCCGGATAAACTGAGGGCAGGTTAGATGCCCGCCCCACAAAAGTCTTAGTTAAATTATCTTGGCAGTCCGCAGACCGAACAACAGACCGACAGATAAACCGAAGAACAAAGCTAAAAAGCCGATGTAAGCTGCAATTGCAAACATTTATTTTTCTCCACAATACTTCCTAAATATATTGAATCATTAGTTATTAGTCATTTGTCATTTGTCATTTGTCATTGGGGCATGGTTATTCTTGTCTGCCTCATCTCCCCCACTCCCAGATTGCGATAGAATACAGCCCACGGGCGCTTGTTTGGGGTTGAGCAATGACTTCTTTAATTAATGTAAATTTACCAGAGCAGTCTTATGAGATTGCGATAACTTCGTTGAGCTGCGCTAACGCACCTTCGAGTTTAGATCAACTGGGTCAACAGATGGCCAATATGAAGCTAGGCAAGAAAGTACTGCTAGTTTCTAATCCAACGATTTTTAAGCATTATGGCGAAAGAGCAATTACATCCCTGACATCTGCGGGATTTGAAGTCGCTAGCTGCACCCTACCGCCTGGTGAACGCTACAAAACCCTTAATTCCATCCAAAAACTCTACGATATAGCCTTGGAAAACCGCCTAGAACGTTCTGCGACAATGGTGGCTTTGGGCGGAGGTGTGATTGGCGATATGACTGGCTTTGCAGCCGCAACCTGGTTGCGGGGTATTAATGTTGTCCAAGTGCCTACAACTCTCTTGGCGATGGTAGATTCGGCAATTGGTGGTAAAACTGGCGTGAATCATCCCCACGGTAAAAACTTGATTGGGGCATTCCATCAGCCGCGCTTGGTTTTGATTGACCCAGATGTGTTAAAAACCCTTCCGATGCGCGAGTTTCGGGCAGGGATGGCTGAAGTTATTAAGTACGGTGTAATTTGGGATGCTGAATTGTTTGCCCAGTTGGAAGCAAGTAAACGGCTTGACCAACTCCGCTATGTAAAACCTGAGCTAATAGACACCATATTAACGCGCTCTTGCCAAGCCAAAGCTGACGTTGTTGGCAAAGATGAGAAAGAAGGCGGATTACGCGCAATTCTCAACTATGGACATACAATCGGTCATGCAGTGGAAAGCTTAACTGGTTATCGTTTAGTGAATCACGGTGAAGCGGTAGCTATTGGTATGGTAGCAGCCGGTCAGATTGCCGTCGAATTGGGAATGTGGCAAAAGGAAGACACGGAACGTCAAAATGCTTTAATTCAAAAAACAGGTTTACCGACTCAGTTACCATCTGGGTTGGATATTGAAGGAATTATTGAGGCGTTGCAACTAGATAAAAAAGTCAAAGCAGGAAAAGTGCGGTTTGTTTTACCAACGCAAATTGGTGTAGTTACAGTTACCGACGAAGTGCCATCAGATATTATTCGGCAAGTATTACAGGGAATGTAAACAATTTGAAGAAGAATTCCGAATTAAAATTAGCTACTCTGTTCTTCAATTACGAATTACGAATGATTGAGCCATGAGACTCCAAGCCAAGAATCAATTAACCTTGCAAGAATTCTTGAATCTTCCACCAGGCGAGGGAGATATCACCTATGAATTTGTTGATGGTCATGCAAGTCCTAAAATGTCACCAAAAAAATTTCACTCTAAACTTACCCGTGCCCTCCTCAATTTGATTGAGCAATGCTGTCAGGGTAAAGGAGAAGTTTGTCCAGAATTAGCTATCGCCTTAACCCGTCGAGGGCGAGATTGGATGCCAATACCGGATATTTTGTATATTTCCAATGAACGTTTACCCCCTGATTGGGAACAAGAGGGAGCATGTTCTGTTCCTCCCGATTTGGTGATTGAAATTATTTCACCTGGACAAACCTTTGGACAAATGGCAGCTAAAGCCAAAGACTATTTGGATGCTAAAGTGCTGCGGGTGTGGGTGGTAGATAGTAAAGCCAGAAGTATTACTGTTTTTTATCCAGATGCAGCACCACAAACTTATATGGGAGACGAATTACTCACAGATTCTCTATTCGAGGGACTGGAATTTACTGTTGAGCAGCTGTTTCAAAAGGCGAAAATACCATTAGATGCCGAATAGCACACTTTTTGCGTCTAGCACAATTTGACGCATATCATTTTTATTGCCTGCTTGATATTGAGAAATGAATTCATCAATATCTATAATGTTTCTTCCCATACTTTCATGTGTACATAAGCTTAGACAGTCGTAGCCATTGTTAGAGATTATTTCCTCAACAAATCCAGTCATGACCACAAGGTATGTAAGCTGCTCAGGTTGACTACCGTAAAAATCAGACTGGATAAATTTTACAAGTTTTAATTCTCCTAGAGTTACTTTTACCTCCTCCATAACTTCTCGTCTTGCAGTTTCCTCACAAGTCAATTCGCCTATCTGCACATGTCCCCCAGGAAGGTCAATACCACGGTCAAGGAGAGCGCATACAATTAAACCATCCTTGGTAAAAGGTACGACTAGAACACTCGTTATCTTTTCAAAGGCAGGCAAAAATGAACTGCCAATATCTACAAAATTGACTTTTTGACCTGTTTGGATGACAGTCTTTCTGCAATCCTTCTCACTCATTGGCTTAATTTCTGCTATTTAATATAGTTATAAGACTCCTATTTTATTTTTCAAACTGCGGTTCTTTCTGCGGTTGCTGCTGGCTATTTGTTGGTTGCAATTTATTAAATAAAGCTGGTGGGGTAGCTTTACGGAATGCACCGCAGTAGTGCATAGTCATAACTGCTTTAAAAGCCCAATGGTCTTTTGGCACATCACTAAAAGGATTCGGTAAAGTTTCTGCTTGATTTTGGATACAAGCATTCAAAACTTGATTCGATTCTACTGGTGTGTCGGTAGTAGGTTCTTGAGATTTAACAGGAGTAACAAAGCTAGTAGTAGCTAGCATTACGACTGTTACCAAAAGTTTGCAGTTCATAAATTTGAGCTTTCTAGGGATGAAAGTCTACCCTATTTTAGTTCCCAGGCTGTCGCCCAGGAACTAGAATAACCTAAGCGTTAGAAAACATGGTAAGCATTACTAATAGAACAACTAATCCACTGATCCAAAGAGCTAACGAACCCCAACTAACTGAATCTTTTTGTACTCTTTGCCAGAAATTGTTAACTAAGTTATTTCGAATTGCCATATAACCTCCAATTTTTATTAAACTTGCACTTACTCAAGGTATGAAGCCTGGATTGAGCAAAGAAAAGTTCATCTTTAGGAATATCAGCCTTTATTAGCTGATTCCCAAAGACTAATCAACAGAGATTTAAATTAATCCGTTTAGGGATGTTTACGATAAAGCGTGTGTCTTAACGCATTACCGATCTAATAAACAAAAATTTACAAAAAGATATTTGTTGATGCTTAACTTTATTTTCCCATACGTAACTGTTTACACTTAGAAATTTGGCAATTTTGAGAGAATTCTTAACGTTGCCTTAACCATGTGTAAAAACTAGTATTTTTTTAATCAAAAACTACTTAAATACTGATTATGTTTCACTTTCACTCGTGATTTATCTAGACTTTAAAATAGATACAACTAATAGTGAAATGGTAGGTAAATAATGGTGCAACAAATAAGACATAATGAACCGCAATATATATGTATTATTCCAGTTGAGAGAATTACAGCTAACCAAGACGAAGAAATTATGACCTTTGGTCTATCAGCCGACGATGCAAAAAAACAAGGTGAGGAATTATTAGCATCTACCTATGGTTGTAATAAATCACAAGTTTTGGAATTTATCCAGCAAGCACGAATTGAACCAATAGCTCAGTGGTGTGCCCCTAAAGAGCGCTAAAAGTACTTATGAGGGTCTTGGCAACAGCAAGTATTAGCACCCAAAATGGTATGCAAATATTCGGCTTATCTGCATAAAGGAGGAATGAATTTATGACCGATGCCAAGCAAACTTCTCCGCGCCGCCGTCGCTCTTGGGCAGAGCCATATAAAATCAAGGTGGTTGAGCCATTAAAAATCACTACTCGCGCTGAACGCGAACAAGCGATCGCACAATCGGGTTACAATACTTTTCTACTGCGTTCTGAAGATGTCTATATTGATTTGCTCACTGATAGCGGCACTTCAGCCATGAGTGATTATCAGTGGGCAGGGATGATGCTAGGTGATGAAGCTTATGCCGGCAGCAAAAATTTTTACAATTTAGAAGCTAGTATCCAAAAGTATTACGGCTATCGCCATATTGTACCTACTCACCAAGGGCGTGGTGCAGAAAATATTCTTTCTCAAATACTGATCAAACCAGGAGACTACATACCTGGCAATATGTATTTCACCACAACCAGACTGCATCAGGAGTTAGCTGGCGGCACTTTTGTCGATGTGATTATTGATGAAGCCCACGATGCTCAATCACTGCATCCATTCAAGGGCAATGTAGACTTACAAAAGCTTACAGACCTAATTGAGCGAGTTGGGGCAGAACGTATTCCCTATATCAGCGTCGCCGGAACCGTGAATATGGCTGGCGGACAGCCGATTTCTATGGCTAACCTGCGGGCAGTACATCAGTTAGCCCAAACTTACGGTATCCGCGTTATTCTTGATGCCACCCGCGCTGTGGAAAACGCTTACTTTATCCAGCAGAGGGAAGAGGATTATTCCAGCCAGGCGATCGCTACCATCTTACGCGAATTTTGCTCCTATACCGACGGTTGCACCATGAGCGGCAAGAAGGATGCACTGGTTAACATCGGCGGTTGGCTGGCTCTTAATGACTATAATCTTTACGAAGAAGCACGTAACCTAATAGTAATTTATGAAGGTTTACATACTTATGGTGGTATGGCTGGCCGGGATATGGAAGCTATGGCACGGGGTATAGAAGAATCAGTTCAAGACGATCATATTCGTGCCCGTGTCGGTCAGGTTGAATACCTCGGACAAAAGCTTTTAGATTGGGGTATTCCAATTGTTGTGCCGATTGGTGGTCATGCCATTTATTTAGATGCCAAACGCTTTTTACCACAAATCCCCCAAGACCAATTTCCGGCACAACGTTTAGCAGCAGAACTATATCTAGAAGCAGGCATTCGGGCAATGGAACGGGGTATTGTTTCGGCAGGGCGCAATAAAGAAACAGGCGATAATTATTATCCAGAGTTAGAACTAGTCCGTTTAACTATTCCCCGCCGTGTTTACACCCAGGCTCACATGGATTTGACTGCTGAAGCAGTTGAAGAGGTTTTTTATAATCGCGATCGCCTACGCGGACTCAAAATGATTTATGAACCGAAGTATCTCCGCTTCTTTCAAGCAAGGTTTGAATTGCAGTAATAGGAGGATTGGGCTGAAGAGGCAGAGGAGAGGAATAGGAATTTTCCCCCTCCCCTGCTCCCTGCTAATTATGCGGCATAGAAAACTAACGTTCGTAACTCAATACTCTCACGTGGTGGTGCATCTGGCTGGCTTGTTGGGTCGTCGAATGCAGTGTGGGCGGCGAACCGCGCCAAACCTTCTTCCTCTGAATCAAAACACTTGATAAGTAGGGCTTCGTTCCGTTGCATTTGCGGAAAGTAGAACCACCGATGTTTTGGATTGTACGTGACTGCGTAGGTTTCGCCAACGCGATCGCGATATACAAGATCGGTAGCCACGAGGTCATTCGGTGCGATACTTTGGGCATCACACACCGCTAATGGAGACTCTTGAACTGGTCCTGCGATCGGTCGCCAGAGGTTGACTACACTAAATCTATGCCGCAGAAGCTCATCAGGATCTTCAGTACCGATTGCTTCCAAGACGGTACGGGCGCGACTATAACCAGACTTGGCGGTGAAGTCGTTGTGTACGCCTCTTACTGGTGTCTTGATGCCTTGTTCGCCCTGCTTCGCTCGTTCGGCATTACGCAGGTTGTGATCGAACACTATCACCCTTTGGGCACCTGTCAAATCCTTGAGAAATTCCTCGGCTTCAGGGTAGTAAACACGGCGCACCTCATCGCGATCGTAAAAGTCTTTAACAGTGCTGTGCTGTTCGACCAAGGCGAATCCCTGTTGATCTAAGGACACATTTTCTGCGATCGCCCGAGCATCGTAGATTGGGAGTGTATGTACCTCATACTTCCCACTTCGCTGTGGAATACCTGGCGGTGGTTCGTAGGTGTAGTTAACAGGTTTTTCTGCTGTTGGGGTGAGGTAATGGAGTTCTCCCTCAACGTGCGGTATATCTTTGAATAATTGACTGTTTAAGCTCATGGGTTAATCTCCCAGTGAATTCAACAATGTTTTACCCGGATTTCTCACGCATAGTGTAGGCTTCAGGGGAAGAGGAGTGGGGGGTAAGACTTCTTCCCCATCCTCCCACACCTCCCACACCCCTTGGATTTCTCACTTGTGAGATCCAGGTTTAGTGATGGCGGATAGAGGACTGTAACCTATTAACTATTTTTGAGCAGAAGCAACGGGAGTGGGCGCACCAAGAATCTTGGCAAATCGTTCTAAATAGAAGCCTGTAGGATTTTCCACAGCCCGAATTGACTCGCGATCGCGCAGGGTATTCCACCATTTCTGCAAGCGAGGGGTTTCTGTTGGTAACGTGAAATTGCGGAAGTGTTCTAGAAGGGGCAAGCGTTCAAACCAAGGATAGAAGCTGATATCAACTAAACTCAATTGCTCCCCTAACCAGTAAGGGCCATTACCAGAAAGCTTACCTAGTCCTTCTTGCTCAATGTACAATAACGCTTCCAAAAACTCTCTTTGTCCTTGTCCCTGTTCTTGAGCATCTTTACCACGGAGAAATTTGTTAAAGGCGGGTACAAAGCGAGTGTTGGCATAATCGATCCAGATCCGAGCGATCGCTTTAGCACCTGGATCACTGGGTAATAAAGGTGGCTCTGGAAAGACTTCATCAAGATATTCGTTGATAATGGCAGACTCATAAATTTCGATATCCCCATGTTTAATCGCAGGGACTTTGCCGTAGCGCGAAATCTGTGTATAGCCATCTGGTTTGTTTTGTAAGTCAATTTCGGTGCTGTTAAAGTCAATTCCTTTTTCTAGTAAAACCACACGGGTTCTTTGGGAAAAGGTGGAGGCTTTGGCAAAGTAAAGTTGTATGTTGCTCATAAAATACTTTCCTTGTAAATGCGTAGACGCGCAGTACTACTAAATACCAACTATTGGGGACGCAAAAGTGCAATCGTATACTGGATATTATACTACGGTTTATCGGTCGAATTAAAGTACAAAATTTCGAGATTATTCCACAGTCTTTACAAAAATACAAGTTCTAACAATTGGAGACAACTTGGCAAAAGTGACCAAAGGCAAGTATCGATATTATTGATAACCACTGCTAAAGTTGATACAGCACACAACTATGATGTTATAAGTGCAAAATTTAAATCTGTAGAAACTGCAATCACAATTAGGTCAGTAAATCAGGATTTTCAAGTCAATATTATGGAGCCAATTCAGCCACAACAGCGCCGCGTCGCCGATCAAGTGTTTCAGCAATCCCTCGATCAGTTGGAGGATATCTTACAAGAAATTGAAACTGAGGAAGAAGAAATTCCACAACTTCCCCAACTGCATATTACTAATCTCAGTGAAGTGGAAGTCGATCAAGATTTGATCGCTATTGATTTAGCGGCCCTTGAGGACGCAGTTGCTGATATTGAACAATATCTTGAAGAAAAGACAAAAACCCAAGAAAAGTTATGAGTTTTACATTCCTGTACAGAACCGATTAATCGCGTCTCTGACTCATTTGCCGCCTAGCTTCGTACAACATTAAAGCGGCTGCGATCGCTACATTCAAAGATTCTACCCCAGGACTTAAAGGAATTCTGACTTGTTGATCTGCGATCGCTGCTAAATCTGCCGACAATCCAGCACCTTCATTTCCCAGTAAAATCAGACTGGGTTTGCGCCAGTCTACATCCCAATAAGTTAAAGTCGCACTGGGTAAGGTTGCCACTACCTGCATCCCTGCTTGCTGACTTTGTTGAACTATTGCTTTTAAATCTTCGGTTACGGCCGTTGCTAGGCGAAACCATTGTCCTGCGGAAGCCCGGAGAACTTTTGGGCTGTCTAAATCGACACTATCTCCACTTACCCACAAACCTGATGCTCCCACCGCCGCCGCAGTGCGAATCATCGTACCCAGGTTTCCCGGATCTTGTACTGTTTCTAAAGCTAAAACTAAACCAGTCAATGGTAGTTGAGTTTGGCTATCCCTTCGTTTTGCCGTTGCTACCACACCATCAGGTTGGACTGTAGTAGCGATCGCATTTAAGACTTCCTCGCTGACAATCTCGACGCGATCGCTTTTACTACAAGCTTCTTCCCAGAGTGATGAGTGGGCTACTTGCCAATCTGGAGTACAACACACTGTTTCTAGTGGGTAATTTACCGCACAAGCCTCTTCCAACAGGTGCGTCCCTTCCAGTAAAAATAACTGCTGCTTATGCCGCTCCTTGGTGGAGTGGAGTTTGCGAATTTGCTTAACTAAGGAATTTTGTAAACTGGTCAACATTTTTTAGTTGTGAGTGCTGAGTAGTGAGTGCTGAGTTTTTCCTTCTCAGCACTCACTACTCGGCACTCAGCACTGGTTATGCGGAACCCGGGACTTGAACCCGGAAGCCTTGCGGCACTAGAACCTGAATCTAGCGCGTCTGCCAATTCCGCCAGTTCCGCTGGCACTTGTCTTTATCGACAATTTCCTATTATTGCGTTATGTTTTACCTTTGTCAAGTGAAAACCTAATGCCTCCTTTAAGAGGCTCAGACTGGAAAGGAATTTTTCAGGGGATTAGGTCGAATCAAAATATTAACTGAACAGTACAGCATTGATTTTTAGAGAATACTTAAGTCATTTTACTGAGTATTTAATTTTGCTTAAAACTACTACTTATTCGTTCTTTTTTATTAAATTTTTTAAAAGCTCAAAATAATTGCTATTGCTTGCTTTGAGCCATTATTTTTCACCAAAAAACAATTTTTTTATGCAATATGCTGTTCTAAAATGTGGACAATTTGAATCTTTACTGTAGAATCAAAACCAACTTCAAACATATAAAATACGTATTACTTTTGGAGGTAGGCTTATCAATCCTTCTACCAGCTTACCAGATGCCAAAATTGCTCCAGAAGCAGACTCCTCAGTCTTGCAAATTTGGGGTGGGCATCCTTTGCGAGGTCATGTGAAAATTAGCGGGGCAAAAAATGCAGCACTGGTAATCATGGCTGGAGCCTTGCTGTGTCCGGGCGATTGTCGTATCCGCAACGTCCCCTTATTAGCGGACGTAGACCGGATGGGTCAGGTGTTATCAGCTTTGGGTGTAAGCTTAACGCGGCAAGGCGATATTTTAGACATCAACGCCAGCGAAATTAAAACATCAAAAGCTCCCTACGAACTAGTTACCCAGCTAAGAGCGAGTTTTTTTGCCATTGGTGCCATTCTTGCAAGATTGGGAGTAGCACAGATGCCCTTACCAGGCGGTTGTGCTATTGGGGCAAGACCAGTTGACTTGCATGTTCGAGGACTGCAAGCAATGGGGGCTGAGGTGCAGATTGAGCATGGCATTTGTAATGCCTACGTCCCTGGCAGCAGCCGGAGATTAAAAGGTGCGAAGATTTACTTAGATATCGCCAGCGTTGGAGCGACGGAAAACTTGATGATGGCTGCTACCCTGGCAGAGGGCGAAACCATCATCGAAAATGCTGCCAGAGAACCGGAAGTAGTTGATTTAGCTAACTTCTGTAACGCGATGGGAGCGAAGATTAAAGGGGCGGGTACTAGCAGGATTATTGTTGAAGGAGTCCCCAAGCTACATTCTGTTGATTACAGTATCATTCCCGATCGCATTGAGGCCGGAACGTTTTTGCTGGCAGCAGCAATTACCCGTTCCGAACTTCTTCTTTCGCCAGTGGCTCCAGAACATCTTATACCAGTGATTGCCAAGCTGCGGGATATTGGGGTGACGATAATTGAGGACAAGCCTGAACACTTACGCATTCTACCGGCGGAAACTCTCAAGGCAACGGATATTGAAACTCAATACCATCCGGGTTTCCCTACAGATATGCAAGCGCCGTTCATGTCTTTGCTGACATTGGCCGAAGGCGACAGCGTGATTAACGAATCCGTCTTTGAAAATCGCTTGCGTCATGCCTCAGAGTTGAATCGCTTGGGGGCAGACATTCGTGTTAAAGGCAACGCTGCTTTCGTTCGGGGAGTGCCAAAATTGTCTGGCGCACCAGTATTAGGCACAGACTTACGAGCATCAGCAGCGCTAGTCATAGCAGGACTGGCAGCAGAAGGAAAAACGACCATTCAAGGATTACAGCACCTCGATCGCGGCTATGATCGGCTCGATATGAAGTTGCAGCAATTGGGAGCTAAAATCCTTCGTGTGGGCGAAACATCAGCAGATGCCGAAATCGCTCCCAGCATCAGTAGCCTCTCAAGTTGAAATTGATAGGTTGAATAAGAGGCAAGGGAGCAGGGGGACAAGGGAAACAAGGGGGAATTATTGAACAAATCCCTCTCTTGTCTCCCTTATCTCTACTTCCTGCCTCTTAGTTGAGACTTAGGCAAGAATGAGGGAGACAAGGTAAAATTTTCTCCCCGGCTCCCCTGTTCCCCCTGCCCACCCTGCTTAAATCGTTATACTAACTGTGGGTGGCTGGTTAAATAAACAGCCAGATTCCATAGTTGTGTTTTTTATAGCTTGTTGCACTATGTCTTTCTTCAAAACCCCTCTGATTGGTTTAAAAGCTGACTCATTTCGTCATCCATTAGACCTGGAAGCTACTAAAACGCTCAAGCAAATACCAGGCATAGATATGTTGGTGCGAAATTGGCTCGGGCCAATGGCAGAGCAGGTTTTCTATGTAGAAAATATTGCTTCCAGCATTCTGGTAGGTGAAAATCAACTGCCCGATTTATACAAGCTGTTGTTAGACGCTTGTGAAATTCTGGATATAGAGCCTCCCCAGTTATACGTCCGGCAACATCCGGCTCCCAACGCCTATACTTTTGCTGTGCGCGGTAAACAGCCCTTTGTGGTGATACACACATCCCTAATTGATATCCTCACCCCAGTGGAAATCCAGGCAGTAATTGCCCACGAGTTAGGACATCTCAAGTGTGACCATAGCGTTTACTTGACCCCTGTAAATTTACTAATATTAGCTGCGGCAATTGTGCCCAATGTCGGAACCTTCGTTGCTCAAGCGATACAGGCACAACTTTTAGAATGGGTACGCTGTGCTGAGTTTACCTGCGATCGCGCCGCATTACTAGCAACCCAAGATCCCAAAGTTGTCATGTCAGTGTTGATGAAGCTGGCGGGTGGTTCCCCAACTTTAGCGCCACAACTGAATCTCGATGCCTTTGTTGCCCAAGCCCGCGCTTATGATGACATTAGCAAGACCGAATTAGGCGAAATGGTCAAAACCGCTCGCACAGCCCAATTAACCCATCCAGTGCCCGTGTTGCGGGCGCGAGAAATTGACCGTTGGGCAAGCAGCACAGAATATCAATCTTTAATCCAAACTCATGGATTGAAGTCAACAAGTAATGAAGTTGCACCCAAAGGCGGCTGGCGAAACTGGTAGAGTTACTAATGATGCGATCGCACTGTGATGTAAAATACTGCTACAGCCCAAAAATCAGCTAATGACCAGGTTCCCTTACGACCAATTCGCCAAAGACTATCTTAAAGAATTGTTACAGCCATTGGGAGAAGTGGAAACCAGTCGGAAAGTTCCAGCCCAAATCCGAGAGATTGATGTTTATTTTGTACCTCCACCCCAATCCACAAAAAATCCAATAGAATTAGGGCTGTTAGGGAAATTTGCGGCTGAACCTGCATTAGTTGAACCATTTAGAAATGCGGCGACGATTGCGGAAATCCGCAGTTGTATAAATAAGCTATTTGATATCTTTGCTGAAGTAAAACGTCAGGCTAAAGGTGATAAAAGTCGTCTTGCAGAATCAGAATTACCACGTTTGTGGATTTTGTCACCCACAGCTTCTGAATCTATACTAGATGGTTTTAGAACTAACCTAGATCAGGAAAATTGGGGAATAGGAGTACATTTTTTAGGCGATTACTTTAGAACGGCAATTTTAGTAATTCACCAATTACCGTGTACAGAAGAAACACTATGGTTGAGAATTTTAGGTAAGGGAAGAGTCCAGCAACAAGCAATAGACGAACTAGAAGCACTTCCCCAAAATAATCCCTTACCTTCCAAAGCAATTGATTTATTATTGAATTTAAAGACTACCTTAGAATTCAATCAGAATATAGACGAAGAGGATAGAGTTTTAATTATGCGTTTATCACCTATTTACGAGCAAAAATTAGCAGAAGTTAAACAAGAAGGAATTCAAGCAGAACGTCGTAATGTTATAGAAAATTTGTTGCGAGTTCGCTTTGGTTCTTTAGATGCAGAACTAAAAGGAGTTACTGAAGCTTTATTGGCATTATCTCCAGAAGAGTTTACTCCTTTATTACTGCAACTATCCAAAGAAGAATTATTAGATAGATTCCTTTAAAAGAACTCAGTTAATAAATAAATCGTTCAATAAAAACTCGGATTAAAAAACATCCTATTGGTTAACCCACAGCCGCTACCATGACAGTTGTATCCAACGACCATCGCTTTCAACCCATAAATCTCTTTGAGTACGAAAAGCTAGCAAAAGAGCATCTGTCTCAAATGACCCTTGATTACTATAGCAGTGGTGCTTGGGACGAAATCACATTACGAGATAATTGTGCTGCCTTTGAGCGAGTCAAGTTAAGACCTCGGATATTAGTCGATGTTAGCGATCGCAATCTCACTACCTCTATTTTAGGACAACCCCTGCAACTACCTATATTAATTGCGCCAATGGCCTTTCAATGTCTAGCCCATCCAGACGGAGAAGTGGCCACAGCCCTAGCTGCCGCATCAGCTGGTGTGGGCATGGTATTAAGTACAATGGCCACAAAGAGCATTGAAGAAGTAGCGACTGCGTGTGATAAATTTCCAGATTCTCTGCGATGGTTCCAGCTTTACATCCATAAAGACAAGGGATTAACTCGTGCTTTAGTAGAAAAAGCTTATAAAGCAGGCTACAAAGCACTTTGCCTGACTGTAGATGCACCAGTTCTCGGACAACGCGAAAGAGATAGACGTAACGAGTTTGCCTTACCCACAGACTTACATCTGGCTAATCTCGCCACCATCTCAGGGCTAGATATTTCCCATGAAAAAGGCGAATCTGGATTATTTACCTATTTTGCCCAACAACTAAACCCAGCAGTAACTTGGGATGACTTGGAATGGTTGCAATCTTTATCTCCATTACCTTTAGTTATCAAAGGAGTTTTACGGGGAGATGATGCTGTGCGGGCTGTAGAATATGGGGCCCAAGCAATTGTTGTTTCCAATCATGGTGGCAGACAACTCGATGGTGCGATCGCTTCAATAGAAGCCCTAGTTGAAATCGTAGCAGCAGTGGATGGTAAAATAGAAGTACTGCTGGATGGAGGCATTCGCAGGGGTACAGACATTCTCAAAGCTCTGGCATTAGGAGCAAAAGCGGTACTAGTCGGACGACCTATTTTGTGGGGACTAGCAGTAGCAGGAGAAGTCGGTGTATCTCACGTCATCTCACTGCTACAAGATGAGCTCAATGTAGGGATGGCACTTAGCGGCTGTGCAAAACTAGATGATATTAACCCTAGTTTATTAGTCTTGCCACGCTTTTAAGCCTTAGATAATAGTTTAGACATTATTATTCCAGGAAAACTTTGATAATTAATTTTCAAACTTGTTACAAAATCGCTCATCTATAATATAATAGTTAAGTTGGATGTAAGGGCGGGTGGCGAAATTGGTAGACGCACCACACTCAAAATGTGGCGGCCTTGCGGTCATAGGAGTTCGATTCTCCTCCTGCCCACTATTAAACAAGTAAATAGAATAGAGAGGTTAAAAGTTCATGCGCCTGAAAAGATGGGAATCTCCCCGTAAAGAAGGTAGGAATGACAAAGGTAGAGGTGGCTCTGCAAGAAAGCGGCAACTCAAAAAGCAACGCCAAATGTTACTTCAAAAACTCAAAGAAGCTAACAAGCCAGACAATAACAAAAATAATCGAACAGGGGAAGATAAGCTTATCTTCCCTTTATTTTTTGGGCTTTTATCTCTTAAGCACATAATTACGTATCAAATTCGGCAGACTGAGTGTCTGGTATTTCGTTTTTCTATGTAAACTAATTACGTAAAAAATACTACCTAGTAATAAAGTTTCTACTAGGAATTTATCATAATTGTAATGCTTGCATGAACCAATCAAAAATTAATTATGAAGAAAGTATGAATTTTGTCAAGCAGCATCTAAAACCCCTAGCTTAAAACAGTAAGCTAGGACACAACACCAAATACTTATAATATTACCGATTAAGCTAAAAGCATACTAAAAAAGCAATTGCACCTCCATGTGTTAACTTCCAACGATGACACAAGCCTATAAAAAGTCAGGAGTCATCCAATCCGAATTATTCAATATTCGGAATGGTCTAAGCAATCTATGGATTTTTTTTCTTGGACATAGGAGTTATTGATGGTGGCAAGAGTGCTTCTACCTACTAAAAAAGTGCTTGATTTCCCTATTACTGCTTTACGTTTTGACGAGCAGATACAAACAATACTGAAGTGGGCGGGTAAGCGTGAGAGTAAAACTGTATACGTAGCTAATGTACACATGCTCATTGAAGCTCATTGGCATCCACAGTTTGCGACAGTATTACGAAATGCAGATATAGTTACTCCTGACGGTATGCCTCTTGTATGGATGATGCGAAAAATGGGGGCTATTTACCAAGACCGTGTGGCAGGGATGGATATTTTTTTAGCATTGTGTCAGCGAACTCAAACACAAAATCTCAGTATTTTCTTTTTAGGTTCCCAAACAGAAATTCTTTCTAGGATGCGAAAAAGGTTAGAGCAGGAATTTCCCCAAATGAAGATTGCGGCGATGGAACCTTTACCCTTTCGTCCCCTGACTGAAACTGAAGACGAAGCCTTGGTTCAAAAGATTAATTCTAGTGGTGCTAGCGCTGTCCTAGTATCTCTAGGATGTCCTAAGCAAGAAAATTGGATAGCTCAACATAAAGGTAAGATACAAGCTGTAATGATTGGACTGGGTGGAGTTTTCCCAGTTTATGCAGGAATTCACAAGCGGGCACCCCGCATAGTTAGAGACTTAGGACTTGAATGGCTGTATCGATGGATTCAAGAACCACGCCGACTTTGCGGTCGCTATGCTAAGACCATTCCACTATTTATATGGCTGGCTACCAAGCAACTACTATCATCAAGTCGGATTGCAGCAGTTTTTCTTCACGAGACTGGGGATTAAGGAAAAGGAAATAAGGCAAGATTGACTGGCGTGGAAAGAAATAATCTAGATACCCCTAGCTTTTATATTCAACGCTAGGTGTCTCAATGGTAAGCAGGAACTAGATGATAAGCCGTTCATAATCAAGTGAAGCAGATTTTGGATGCAAAGAGAATCGCGATCGCAATTCCTTTACCCTTTAAGTGAGTTCGACGATACAGCCAAGCATCAATTCAAGGGTTCACCCCAAAGCCATGAAAGAGTCTAAGTGTAAGCATTCCGACCAATCAATGTCCTGCCGTAAAAATCCTTTATCTGAAATAAACTATTAAAGTACTTGACACAAACCCAGGATTAACTGCTATATTAACTAGAGTAAAGTCGTTGGGGCGTAGCCAAGTGGTAAGGCAGCGGGTTTTGGTCCCGCCATCCCTAGGTTCGAATCCTAGCGCCCCAGTACATCTAAAGACAGGTTGTTACGCCTGTCTTTTAGAGTTTTTATTCAATTAGCTAGAAATTCAACTTAATTTATCTGATTATGTAGAGCTTACTTATCAGGGGATTTGAGAGCTTGGTCTAGAGTTTGCCTAGCCTGTTCTGCTTTAGATCGTGCTTCTTGATAACGTACATTAGCTTGGGCAAAATTTTTGAGGACTTTAAAACCTTCCTTGAGTCGAGTAATTTCCTCTTCAGTCACCGAATCGTCAGTGAACAGAACATCAACCGCTTTGCGAATTTCTAACGCTTCAGCTCGTGACTCCTGAACTTTCAGCTTGAGTGTGGCCAGGTTACTTAAAACCTGGACAGCTTGTGTAATAGTATCCTCACCGCTAGCAGTGTCAATAGTTGACTCTTTAACCTCAATTAATTGTTGAGGGCCAAATCCTTCTTCCAGTTCCGTGGGTAGCTTACCTGCATCCATCAGTTCCATCAGCTGATCCATTGCTTTATCACGGGCTTTGGCTGAATCTTTTCCAGAAACAGTAAGGATAATTTCTGGACTTTGAGCGAGAGTATATTGAACCATATTTGAGCAGAAAATTTGCTGATTAACCAAGCTGAGGGAAATAATTATAACATGTTGTGTGTCAGGTCATTTGTTGGTTTATCTATTTCACTGCTGGGTTGCTAAATTGATGTAATTTCCATAATTTCATGCTTCATTCTTAACCCTGCTAAATCGCTCAAAATAAAACTTTATACTTAATAAAACGGGAATAAGTTTCAACAGGAGGGGAGAGCAATGGCTCCCAATCCCACCATCATGCAAGCTGTCGAAAAACTGGGCTACCGTGTCACCGTTGGTGATGTGGCAACCCAGGCAGGATTGAACGTCGCTGAAGCTAATCAAAGCTTGTTAGCCCTAGCATCTGATGCTGGAGGACATTTGCAGGTAGCGGATTCAGGTGATATAGTTTTCCTTTTTCCACAAAACTTTCGAGCAATTTTGCGTAATAAATACTTCCGGCTACGATTGCAGGAATGGTGGAAAAAAGTCTGGAGTGTTCTGTTTTACCTGATTCGGATTTCTTTTGGAATTTTCTTAACTGTTTCCATCGCCCTGATAACTGTTACCATCTTCATAATTATTACTGCTGCCAATTCCGATCGCGATGGCGACAATCGCGGCAGTAATTCCGGCGGTGGGGGTTTCTTTTATTTTCCAAATTTCTTCTGGTATCTTAGCCCAAATTATGACACCTACTACCAGGAACGGCGACGTGAAACCAGAGAAGAAAGCAATCTGAATTTCTTTGAAGCTGTCTTTTCGTTTTTGTTTGGTGATGGAAATCCTAACGCCAATTTAGACGAACGTCGCTGGCAAGAAATTGCTACGGTGATTCGGAGCAATCGTGGCGCAGTAGTAGCAGAACAAATTGCCCCATACTTGGATGATATAGGCGAGGGATATACAAGAGAGTACGAAGATTACATGCTGCCCGTTCTGACGCGATTTAATGGACAACCGGCGGTAAGTCCAGAAGGGCAAATTGTTTATTACTTCCCAGAGTTACAGGTGAGTGCAGTTAAAAAGCGCCGTCATTCAATATCATCTTACTTGGAGGAATTGCCTTGGCGTTTTAGTGCTGCAAGTTCAGGGCAAATTATGTTGAGTGCAGGGTTGGGGGCACTAAATTTAGTTGGTGCTTTAGTACTGGGAAGTTTGTTGAGAGATGGTACTGTTGCTGCCCAATTAGGTGGACTGGTAGCTTTTGTGCAAGGAATTTATTGGCTGCTATTGGCTTATGGAGCAGGTTTCTTAGGCATACCGTTATTGCGTTATTTCTGGATTCGGTGGCGTAATCGCAAAATAGGCGATCGCAATCGCGATCGCCTTTCCCGATCGAGGCTATTGGCAAGTCCTGATGCACCTTTGCAACAAAAAATCGACTATGCTCAACAATTTGCCCAAGAAAAAGTCATTAGCAAGGAAGATTTAGTGTATTCTAGCGAAACTGACTTACTTGACCAGGAAGTTGAGCGTTCTGCACAAATTGACGCTGAATGGCAACGACGCTTGGAACGTGGGAGTGGGGAATAGGAAGCAAAGGGGCAGAGGGGCAGAGGAAGCAGGGGAAGCAGGGGAAGCAGGGGAGGTAGGGGGAGCAGGGGGAGAAAATTCGTAACTCCTAACTCTTCACGGGCTAAACGCCCCGCTATCGCTAACGGAACTGTTTTGCCCCATGCCCCAATTACTTCGCCTGAATTGGTGTTAGGGCTACACCTTGATAATAATGTCCCAAAATTTGCAGGTGGTTTACTCCTTGCCGAGCCAGATTGTACGCCCCCCACTGACTCATACCTAAAGCATGACCGTAGCCAAGCCCTTGGAGTACAAAACTACCATCTGCTCCCTTAGTAACGGTAAAGCGAGTACTTTTGAGCTTGAGGGCTGTTCGCACTTCCTCGCCCTGTAGCACCTTCGTACCCTTGTTACCAACAATTTTCAAGACTTTAACACTGCGAAAAGGCGAGTATGTCTCTGGAATCATCGCCGTCGCACTGCCAACTTCAGGAAATTTAGCGCTAATCTCACTGGGCGAGAAGCTTTTCACCCAATTACACTCGCGGATATTTTGATCGTAGTCTTGAACAGCACGCAGGTAGGGTAAGGTATTTCCCCAAACATCTTCTACATTTTCGGTGTGTCCCCCAGAACAAGCATGGAAGACTGAGAGAATAATCCGGTTTTTGTAAGTTAATACCTGCCCTAGTGTGGAATCCACTGCGGCATAAGTAGCGGGAGCTTCACTGATGACACCTTTGTAAATTTGCCAACGATCTGGGGTATTGCCTAAATCGTAAACGGGATTATTCCGTTGTTTTTCACGTTCGTAGAGAGCGTAGGTGCGAGCTGCGATCGCTTGGGCTTTTAAAGCTTCTTGGGGCCAGCTAGCATCCATTTCGCCACCAAGAACGCTGTAGAGATATTCTTGGTCATCAACCCAATTAACAGCCGTTAAGCCTTTTTCTGTGGGGACAACCAGAGTTCTACCCCGATACCAGCGATCGCCAATATAAACAAATCCTTTACCTGTTGGCTCAATCCAAAATAAACCAGACTGCCACTTATCTAAAGCAACTCCGCCAGGAATGGCTTGCGCATAATATGCACTCATCGCTGGTAACTGTCCGAGAGTTCGTCCGGTACTATCCTTGACGATCCCAGTGGTAGAACTGCCCACTTTTACCTGATTAACGCCCCTCTCAATTGCCACGCGCAGAATTACAGACGCTTGGGCTGGGGCAACCAAAGCAATCCATAAGAGGACACTCACCCACCAATGACGTACTTTAATCTGGGAAAATAAAAAGCCTAAGTAAAGTTGGAATTTCATGCTGGTCATCTAATCACACTAGTATCTAATTGACGCTCTGGATTATCACGTCTACTACTTTAAGATGAGACACTTCTCCAACGCAGGAGGTTGCCACCTTCTACTCATTATGCATTTTGCTTTAGCTATCAGCTAGAAATCAGGAGAAGAAGCCAGAAGGCAGTGAGACAATTCCTCTTTTCTATCTATTTCCAATACCCAATTTCCAATTCACAATGCTTCTTCAGTCTAAGATGCCAATACCTTTTGAGAATTACTCACTTCATTAGCGATAATTCCAATTAAATTCAACTGACTCAAAATTTCTGTAGCTTGAGTCAGTTCAGTTCGGGTTACTTTGCCCATGCGCTCTACCATCACAATAGCATTGCAAAAAGATGCCACAATCCTGGCATCAACCGTACCTAAAATAGGTGGAGCATCTATCAGTACTAAGTCGTAACTTTGCTCAAATAACTCTATTAGTTCTTTCATTCGTTGAGAACTGAGCAACTTCACCGTGTCTTCTGCTTCCGGTCCAGCAGTCAAAATATCAATGGAAGGATGAATAGGCTGGATATAATCTTGAAAATCAGTAGTTGTCTCATCAACTAATAACAAAGATAGTCCCCAATCATTAGATAGTCCCAGGATTTTATGCAAGCTAGGATTGTGCAAATTAGCATCAATAACTAATACCCGTCGGTGCATCCGGGTAGCGCTAGCTACAAGCCCTAATACCAAGGTTGTCTTCCCTTCCCCTGGTAGTGCTGAAGTAAACATCAGCGACTTGAAAGGTAAGGGATATTTTAATATTTGAATATTTTGGTAGATCATATCCAGGTTCTCATGGACAGGCAATCTAGTAGTAGCTTCTATTACAGAGTCATTTGATCTGCGCCGCCCCTTCCAAGGCAGTCCCAACCACCGTTTTTTCGCACTATGCGACGGCAATTTTGGCACTGATCCGAGTATACGTAGATTCGTCAGTTTCTTCAAATCTCCCGCACAATAAATAGCGTCATTAAACTTTTCTAAAATCAAGGCTGCTAAAATACCTAAAATCGGTCCAATCAGAGTTCCTCCAACCAAAAGGAATAATCTGTTATTCCCCATATAAGTCCCTAGACCAGGTTCTGTTAAAACTTGCCAATTATATCCTTCCTGAGCAATTTTTAGCCCTAAAGACTGTTGTACTTGAAGGAGTTGTTCAAGAGTTTTATGACTAGTTTCTACCTTTGGCAGTAAACGATTGTACTCGGCTATAAAGCTTGGGTACTTGTTTAATTCAGAACGGAGCCGCTGTTCTGACTCAGCTAGATTCTTTTCATTGGCAGTTAGTCCTAAAACAGTTGTTTGCACCAGAATAAACTCATCTATTAGCGTTGGATCAACCCCTACTATTTGCCCTTTTGAAAGCGGTTCCCCCTTAGTGCTATTAGTAATAGATTTTACCTCTTGTCGTAATAGCGACAATTGACTCTGGCGTTGTTGCCTTAGCTTTTGTACCGATGGATAATCATCTGTATAGCGCAGTCGCTCTTTAGCTAATGCTAGTTCGGTCTTTTGAATTTCACTCAATAATGTTTGATAGCGGCTTGACTGATTTAAACGAGAAGAAATTAGTTCATTTTGCTGGGATGAAGACGCTATTTGTTGCTCCAGGTTATCATAGCGAGCGTTTGCATCTTGAAGGTTGGCACGAGTAGTTTGTAGCTGATTTTGAATATCGGCTAGAGATTCTAGCAATATTTTACTTTGGACTTCGGGATTTAGTAATTTATGTTTTTTGCGAAATTGTTCCAAATTTTTATCAGCTTTACTTACCTCTTTTTTTATCTCCGGTAAGCGAGCATTTACAAAAGCTAGTCCATGATTCAGGCGTTCTTTTTGTTGTTCTTTATTGTAATTTTGATAAACTTTTTGTAGTGCTTGCAGTAATTTTTGTGCTTTGACTGGATCTTCATCATTGAAAGAAACTTTAAATACTTGACTAAAAACTTTATTAGCTCCTATACCTCCCTCTTCTGGAGTTACTTCTAGAGGTGATTTTTTGTTTTGTTTTGTTTGACCATTCATATCCGCTAAGGTAATATCAGGATAATCAGAATGAACTAAATCTATGGCTTTCTGGAGAAGCTTAGAACTCAGCATAAGTTTCATCTGAGTAGTGGAATCAACAACTTGATAATTAGAATTAGTAACCTGAGTATCTGCCACGACTGGAATATTATTTGACTGTGCCCCTTGAGATAAATTGGAATTCACCAATATCTGCATATTGCTCTGGTAAGTAGGTTTGGCAATAACAGCCAAAAGGCTAGCAGCAGACATAACTACACAGGAAACCCCCAATATCAAAAAGCGTCGGCGAAGCAAAATAGTAGATAGTTGTCTGATGTCAACTGCGCCTTGTGCTGAAGTAGTAGTAACTTGTTGCTCTTGATTCAGACTAATCTTAGCCACTATTAAACTCCTCTAATATCGAAACAATATATTTATTTGGAAGATTTATGAGAAATCTAAAATGTTTTTTACACCTATAGCCGTAATAGCACACTTAATTATTCTTCCAACAATGACAAGCTCACTTGGCACAATATTATGCCAAGTGGTGCTTTCATGTTCATCAATTCATGCATATAAATTCTTAATCAGTGTTGGAAGAATAAATTTTCAATAAATATTTTATTGAAAGGATAAAAATCTTGACCAAAAATTAATTATTTTGTCTAAGTATTGAAGTAGAAAATCATCTAATTTACAACACTACTATATAAATTAAAGTTCTTTTGATAACTTGTAGTATAAAAAACATTGAGAAAAATATTTAACCCATACTCTTTGGAGATTTTTTCTCCACTTAGATAACCATAAATTGTTGGTTAACTAGTTGACTTACTTGTAAAATCAAACTGCTGTTTATTTGCTGGGCGTTATGATTTGGAGTACTAAACTCCAAGATAGAGCCTGGTTAATTTTAGATTGTAGATTAGAAGGGTTCAATAGAAAATCTAAAATCTAAAATCAAACGCCTACCTTGGTTAACTCTACTTCTCGTCGTCTGGGTACTTCATGAATCATGAAATCATAAGCCATGTCAGTGCGGGGAAAAATAGCACGGGCTTCTTTGAGGAGATCCTTCAACTCCAAGGTATTGCCAGGAGCATAACGGGGGCTGAAATGACTCATAATCAGTCGATGTGCCCCAGCAGCTAAAGCTGTTTGCGCTGCCATTGTGGTTGTGGAATGCAAGCGCTGAAAAGCCATATCTGCATCTTGATGGGCAAAGGTTGCTTCGTGAATTAATACATCTGCATCATGAGCTAATTCCACTGCACCATCACAATAAATAGTGTCTGTACAATAGGCAATTTTCCGGCCAATTTCTGTAGGCCCGCATAAATGGGTGCCATCAATCACCCGACCGTCGTCTAGGGTAACAGTTTCACCACGCTTGAGTTGACCGTAAATACGACCAGAAGGAATTTCCAACGCTTTGGCTTTTTCCACATCAAAGCGTCCTGTCCGATCTTTTTCAGCTACGCGGTAGCCGAAAGCTGTAATCCTGTGATGCAAATTACCGCAGCTAACAGTGAAGTCATCGTCTTCATAAATTACCCCTGG
>NZ_CP046703.1:7240000-7340101 GCF_009873495.1 Nostoc sp. ATCC 53789
GCTCATGCTGTTCAATCTCAGTCACCTTATGGGAACCAGCATAAGTAAAGAACCAGAGTGTGGCTTCAGAGTTAATCTCACCACTTTTTGACATGGGGTAACTATGCAAACTTCCATCATCATCGACTGTGGTAAACATACCATAATCAATATTTTTGATTAGTTCATGCAGCTTGTGAATCTCTTGAGCGCGGTCTGTAGAAGTTGCCATTGTTTGTACTACTTTTTCTATTTTGATTACAACCAGCTTATAGGATCGTAAAGTTATGTTTTAGTATTAGCTTTTTTAGTTTAAATTGCGTGAGTCTACAGATGTAATTCTATTAAAATTAGCTCTTTTATTTCTATCTATAGAGATATTGATTGATAGTTAATATTCTGTGTACACACATTTAGTCATAGTAAGGTGAACTTTATGCTTATTTCTTTAGACTTAAAGTTTATAATTTTTATCCTTAGCGTAGCGTAAAGCCTTTTCTACGCGAGGCTTTGTCAACTGCATATTTTCTCTATAAGATGCCAGTTGTAGCCCATTCTGACTTCTGAGTTCTTCTTTAATCTCGCCGAGTTATGTATTGAGAAAGCATTCAAGCATTTTGAGAAAGTCAAAAGTTATTTTGCTTGCGGAAAACACCAAAAAGAGAAAGTCAAATTTTTTTATAGGGCACCCATCAGCGATGCCTACGCTCTCGTATTGCTAAATTAACCAAGTAAAGCAAAATCAAGCCTAGCTTGCTGTGGTTAACAATAGTATCTATTTTTACTTTGCAACATTCTTACTACTCATAGCGCCCTATGTAATTGTCAAAATTCCTATTTTACGACAATCCAGACCGGAATTATTACTAGCTGGATTGTATAAGATACTTGTGATAATTTAAGCATTAACCACAATTAGAGGTTGAAAATGGCGACTACATCCAACGTCCAGATTACCATCGCCTTGCAAGAGCCTGGTTTAGATGACGATGAACTGCAAGACGAAACGCAGAGACTATTGCAACAGATGCTGGAACTGGATGAAGTGGAAGATGCTAGCCTTTACCGTGAAGCAGAAGCACCGGAAGGAAGCAAGTCACTTACAGGGCTAGCTGTGGGTTGGCTAACAACGCAGGTGAATGCTAAGAATATTAAAGCACTGATGGGATTTTTAGGCGATCGCCTTGGCAACAAAACCATCGAACTAGAAATCGAGTCTAATGGCAAGAAACTGAAAGTCAAAGCCAGCAGTCGGCAAGAGCTAGAAGCAGCAATTGAGGCAGCACAGAAATTTGTAGCAGGATAGAGAATCGCAGATGGTTAAGGTAGCGTTGCTGATTGGGGTGAGTGAGTATGAGCCTGGTTTGAACCCGCTACCAGGTGCTGTAAAAGATGTCGAAGCGATGCAGCAAGTGCTGTTACACCCAGAAATGGGCGGCTTTACTGAGACAGATATTATGGTGCTAAAAAATCCCCAGCGCCAAGATATGGAAGAAGCTATCGAAAATCTATTTGCCCATCGTCAAAAAGATGATCTGTTAGTTCTCTTTTTCTCTGGTCATGGCATTAAGGATGACACTGGCAGACTGTTTTTAGCAACCCGCACCACACGCAAAACTCCCAGAGGAGATTTAATTCGCTCATCGGCAGTAGCAGCGAGTGTTGTCCATGAAAGCATGAGCCGCAGCCGTTCTAAGCGGCAAGTTGTCATTTTGGATAGTTGCTTTAGTGGTGCTTTTGCCGAAGGTTTATCAGCCAAAGATGACGGCAGTGTAAATATCCGTGAGCAATTAGGAGGAGAGGGGCGGGCCGTTCTCACTTCATCCAGTTCAACTCAATATTCTTTTGAGCAGCAGGGGTCAGACCTCTCAATTTATACCCGTTATTTAATAGAAGGAATTACAACAGGCGCGGCAGACCTAGATGAAGATGGGGTTGTCTCAATTGACGAGTTGCATGAGTATGCCAGCAGAAAAGTTAGAGAAATACAGCCGACGATGAAGCCCGAAATCTACACAAGTAGAGAAGGCTTTAAGATTCGACTTACAAAAGTTCCCCAAGGTGATCCCAAGCAGAAGTATCGCAAAGAAGTGGCGCGATATAGTAGCCGTGGTGATGTTTCTTTTGTGGGTCGCAAGACTTTGGATGCCCTCAGAAGTCGCTTGGGACTATCCGAAATGGAAGCAACTGCAATTGAAGATGAGATGTTAGCAGTTGCTCGTCAAGAATTTAAACAAAAGTTACAGCAATATGAGCGGGACTTTAGTGAGGCACTCCAGCAGCAAGTAGCTCTAAGTGATGATGATATCAATATACTACGCCTGAATCTTCAGCAAATTTTGGGGCTGAGGAATGAGGATACAATGCCAATTGAGGCACAAATCACTGCACAAATTCAATTATATAAGCAGCATTTACAACAGTACAGGCAGGCATTAACGGAGGCAATGCGACAGGAGTATCCTCTCAGTCAAGATACTGGTCATCGCTTACAGCAAATGCAGAGTAAGTGGCAAATTAGTGCTGAAGATTTAGCTTTAATTGAAAGCCGTGTTATTGCTGAAATAGAAGCATATCGACAAAAGTTGCAGCAGTATGAACAGATATTTACTAGAGCAACGCAGCAGCAGTACCTTCTTGGTAAAGTGAAGCGTAATGAACTGCGACAAGAACAGCAAAACTTAAGTCTAAAAAATGAAGATATTGTTCCAATTGAAACTAGAATTACATCTGAGATTGAAGCCTACTTACACAAGTTACAACAGTATGAACAGGCATTTATAAAAGCAACACAGCACCAATATCCTTTGAGTACAACGCAGCGTAATCAACTCCGGCAAGAGGAGCAAATACTAGGACTTAAAAATGAGGACATAGCTCCAATTGAAAGTCGAATTACTGTTGAGATTGAATCCTACCTGCAAAAGTTACAACAGTATGAACAGGCATTTATAAAAGCAACACAGCAGCAGTATCCCTTAAGTGCAACACAGGTTAATCAACTCCGGCTAGAGCAGCAACTCTTAGGTCTAAAAAATGAAAATATTGCTAAGGTTGAAAACCGAATTAAGGCTGAAATTGAAGTCTATCTGCAAAAAATAAAACAGTATGAACAAGCACTAATTCAAACAATTCAGCACCAATATCCTTTTAGTGAAGAGATTCATGAGGAATTAAAGCGATATCAGCAGATTTTGGAACTTGGGGATGAAGAAGTAGCACGAATTGAAGAAAAAGTTTTGAGACAAAAACAGACAAATCAATCTCAAACTCAGCAATTGAATACTTATAAACCCCCAGAGATACCACCACAGTCACCAATATTTTCAAGTCGGCTTGTCCCAAACCAAAAAACTCAGGTAATTCCAGACACTGAGCCTGAAAAAACTGACCAATTACCATTACAGTGGATTGTTGCGTTAATATTTATGGTAGTAACAGGTTCTTTAGGATTTTTCATCCAGCAACAGTCATCAACATTTGACCGAATTCCAGTTGTATCCAACACTACACCAACTCTAAAATCTACTACCAAAGCTACACATATACCACTAATTACGCCTCAGTCCAAACCTACACCAACTCTAAAATCTACCACTAAAGCGACACCCGTACCGCTAATTCCAGTTCAGTCCAACCCTACACCAACTCTAAAATCTACCATCAAAGTAATACCCGTACTGCGATCGCTTAATAACCTTTCTCCTGGCTGGGTAATTAAAACCAAAAATCAAATTTCCTTGGAAAACAACCAATTGCTTCCCCCTGGAGCATTTTTAGAGGTTATCAACATAAATCCAAATCCTAACCCGACTTCTAAAAACTTTTCGGTGTTTATGCGAGTATGTCCAAGCAAAAGTACCCAGGCTCCAGCGAATACTAATAAACCAGCTTCTCTTCCACCCAATTTAGAACCTTTGCCGGAAACAGTATTTCTGGACTTATCCCAACTAAAAAGTTTTGGCATGTCTGTTTTACAATCAGATGCACCAAATCCATGTATAAGGATTACGCAACTGCCAGCTACTCAACTATTTAACACTAGTCAAACTTAGTGAAATAGTCGATACAAGTACAGGCTTTGCTACTGTATAATTTCAATAATTTTATTAATCACCTCTGTTAATTTTTAAAGTTTTATTTGACCTGCTTGATATAAAACAATTTGTTTATCAGTAGTAAAAATTCGATTTGGTCTGATATTACTGGACTGATTTAATCGACCGTAGCTAAAATCACTATTATCTAGTTGAATAGCATAAATATCGCCAACAGCTTGGCTAGTAATTTGGCAAAGTATCAGATCATCTCCCTGAAGAGTAGCAATAACTAAAGCAGGTCTGCGTTTTGTTTGAGTTAAGTCCGAAAATGGAAATGGAACAATAACAACATCACCTTTTACAAATCCTGCCATGCTGAATCTTCCTCTGGCCTTAACCAATCTTTTTGCAGTGATGATTCACTCATAATGGTGATTTCTAAAGTTTTATCTTTCTGGTACTTGGCTTGCAAGAACTGAACAAAATCTAAAATCTCTTGTAACAGAGGTTCAGGTAATTTTTCTAGTTCTTGTGTAATCTGTTCTTTAAGCATAATTGTCTTATTTTGTGTTTCGGCAATATCTAAAATAATATTTATCATATCGGGTTTTGAATTAAAATATAAAACCAAACAAATTATGCGAGTGTAAAATTTTATATGACACTCAGCAGCGATCGCAGATAATGACAATAGTTATTAAATTTGCGATCGCAACTCCTGATAGCTTTAAAATTAAGGTTATAGAGTATTCTTACTTTAAGATGATGTAAAATTTGTACCCTCAGAATGAGCCTCTTCAACCTATAGTAGGAGTGTCATCTTCCATTAAGCGCCTACTATGAAGGACTAGGTAATCAAATCGCAGTATATCTGCCTTTCAAATTATGGACTGGAAGTACAGGTGGAAAAATGGCTATAAACCAAGCCGAGATGAAGCGGCAAAAAACCCTCATTTGTTAGATGAAAGTCAGTTCGAGAACGAGCAAGACCGAAAGCTAGCTGAAGAATCAGCAAGGAAGCATTTGGGTATACCTGCACCAACCTTAGACGAAGATCAGTCAATATTACCTCATTAGCTTCTTCTAATGAACAAGCTTGATAACGCCATTTCCAAAAAAGATTTTTGCAACAAATAAACTGGCTATAGGGGCGTACAGATGTACACCCCTAATTATGTATCTCTAGCACTATGTACGCTCCACACCATTAGGATGTTCGATAAAATGCAGATTTTTCAAATTTTCAATCGATTAAACAATAGTAAATTTACTAAGTTACTCAGTCAAACAGTAGCTTTAGGCGTAGGTGCTTTTGTTCTCCTCTCAACTACTAATGCTAATGCCGCCGAGCAAGTTGTTTTAAAGTATGGTACTTTTCAGGGGCAAGTTTCTGTTCAAGAATTAAGTCAGTTTACAGAAACAGGTAAGACTACTCCGACACTACAAGCTTATTTGGATGCCGCTCAACAAGACCCCGCAGTAGCTCGTAAGGCACTGATAGCCCCAATAAAAGCCGATCCTGCCTTTTTAAATAACTTACTGTCAAGCTGGGCAGGGCCAATTTTAGTTAACCAAATTGGTGAAGTAGTTCATCCCCCCGCAGGACAACTAGATCAACAGGCGCTGCGAAGTGCTTTAAGTACATCTATTCAACAAAATGGTGAAGTTACACTTCTTGGAGCCATTCAGAATTATCCTAATACTTCTGTTGAACTTGAAGGCGATCGCCTCATCTCTGTTTATGAACGTCTAAGCAGCCTGGCAGAACTTTTATGATGGCTAGTTACTGCTAAAATTTAATACCCATGAGTCTATCTTAGGGCTGTATTCTGTGACTGAAAAATTCCCTAACGTAATTGTAGAGTTAGGGAAAAGTTTATATGACAACTGACGTTTCTAGAAATATTAACAAGGATGTTAATGGAGCGCTGATAAGTGGTGTTCTCCTAAGTGTTTTGGGGGTGATTGCGATCGCAGCGCCTAACCTCTCGACCTTATTCGCTGAGACTTGGATTGCAGTAATTTTGATTTTCGCCGGATTTACAAAACTAGTTTATGCCACTCAAACCCGCCACCAAGGAGGTTTTATTTGGAAACTTCTATTGAGCGGACTCTATATTGCAACGGGTATAATGCTGTTTGTTTATCCTTTTACAGGTATTCTCACACTGACTCTGTTGCTTGGCAGCTTTTTACTGGCTGAAGGTACATTCGAGTTAATTCTGGCATTCAAGTTACGTCCGCAAGAGAACTGGACGTGGATACTAGGTGATGGCATTATTACACTGGTCTTAGGTGCAATGATTTGGTTCCAGTGGCCCTTCAATGCGCCCTGGCTTCTTGGTACACTAGTTGGTATCAGCATTATTTTCACTGGCATTTCACGCGTAATGCTGTCATTGAATGCGCGTTCTACCTCAAATCCTACTAACGAAGCTGCAAATCCTACTTAGTAGATGGGGAATGGGAAATGGGGAATAGGAAAAAGCAATGCCCAATGGCCCATTTCTAAATTTGAATCGTCAAAGTTTACTAAGAGATTGCAGCAGCGATGCCTAGGTTGGGCTACGCCTACGCCAAGAAAATTGCTAAATTAACTAAGGAAATCAAAATCAAGGCCAGCTAGCTGCAATCTACGATGGTATCTATTGCTACTCCCTTCTCGGATATCCAAAACCATTGGGCACGCTTATTTATTACAGCCTTAGCTCAACGTGGTATTGTCAGTGGGTCGCCGAATGGCACATATCGACCCGATAATTCACTCACTCGTGCTGAATTTGCCGCCATCATCGCCAACGCATTTGGCACAGTTACCAAGAAGCGGCAATATGTACCTTTTGTGGATGTACCCATAAATTATTGGGCAGCAGCTGCCATTCAAACAGCTTACGAAAAAGCATTTATTAGCGGGTTTCCTGATAAAAGTTTCCGCCCCGCCGAGCGAATTACTAGGGCGGAAGTTTTAATTTCCTTGGTAGCGGGCTTAGAACTTGCCACCAAGGTAAAACCAGACCTCCTCTCAACACTCCCACAAATTTATCAAGATTCTATTCAGATTCCTGGGTATGGGAGAAATCAGGTAGCTATTGCCACTAGTGCTGGATTAGTGGTTAGTTTCCCAAATATCAAATTACTCAATCCCAATCTTGCAGCTACCCGTGCAGATGTAGCAGTAATTATTTATCAAGCTTTGGTGTATTTAGGCAAAGCGGAAAAAATTGCCTCTAGTTACTTAGTGCAGCCGCCAACACTAACACCAACGCCAACGCCAACACCAACGCCAACGCCAATACCAACACCAACGCCAACGCCAACGCCAACGCCAACACCAACGCCAACACCAATACCAACACCAACGCCAACGCCAACGCCAATACCTATACCCACACCCGCACCTGTCGGTAGCGTTAGGGTAAATCATAGTCGGGAATTTCGGGGGGCGTGGGTAGTATCTGTGTGGAATGGTGATTGGCCTTCCAAGCCAGAACTTTCTGTTGCTCAACAGAAAGCTGAACTCACTGAGATTATTACTAAATTACAAGCGCTAAACTTCAATGCCCTGATCTTTCAGGTGCGACCGGAGGGAGACGCTTTATATGAATCGCAATTAGAACCTTGGAGTGCTTGGATTACAGGAACTCAGGGGAAAGCACCAGAACCATTTTATGATCCTTTAGCGTTTGCGATCGCAGAATGTCACAAGCGTAATATTGAACTCCATGCTTGGTTCAACCCTTACCGCGCCAGCACTTCTACCGACCCAGCTAAAACAGTACGTCCCCACATAGCAGCGACTAATCCAGAAAGCGTTTATTTGTGGAAAACTCAACGCTGGATGGACCCAGGATTGAAAATAGTTCAAGATAGAGCTTACAACGTCATTCTCGATGTAGTGAAGCGCTACGATGTTGATGGCATTCACTTAGATGATTATTTCTATCCATATCCCATCGAGGGACAACCTTTCCCCGATAACAAAACTTATGCTGCATATCAAGCAGCTGGTGGTTCACTCAACCTTGGCGACTGGCGACGGGACAATGTTAACAAAATGGTACAGCGTCTCTGGCAGGGAATTAAAGCAGCCAAACCCGATGTGAAATTTGGTATCAGCCCCTTTGGGATTTATCGCCCCGGACAACCTGCTGGCATTACTGGGTTAGATGCTTACAACGTATTGTATGCTGACTCGAAAAAATGGTTAGAAGAAGGCTGGATTGATTATATTGCGCCTCAACTTTACTGGCGCACAGATCAAACACAACAAAGTTATTCAGCATTGCTACAGTGGTGGACACAGGTAAATACAAAGCAAAGACACGTTTACGCTGGTAACAATCTGACAGAACCAAGCAACAAGAGTCGAGAGAGTGATGAAATTGAAAAGCAGGTGAAAATTAGTCGTAGCCAAGCTGGACGGTTGTCACTGGGCAATATCTTCTTTAATCTCGGTGTTTTGACAGAAAATAGTCAGGGTATTGCTGATAAATTCCAAAGTCTGCTTTATAACAAACCTGCGCTACCGCCAACTTTGCCTTGGCAAGATACAACGCCACCCCCTCCACCCATTGGATTACAAGTCAATAACCGCAAACTGAGTTGGCAGCCTGGAGATAATCAACCAGTTCGTTCTTGGACACTTTATCGGCAAACTGGCGATACTTGGACAATTCAGCGAATTTTGTCTGCTGGCACAACCTTCGCTACCGTTCAACAAGCGGGAACTTATGCTGTATGTGCGGTGGATAGATTGGCTAATGAGAGTGCGGGAACTGTGATTACAGTGAGTTGAACAAAGATGCTGTCTATGAGTGCGATCGCTGTTATGCTCTTGTGTAGTATGAGTATCGTAGCTACGCCCGTCGTAGACATCGCATCTTTATCTTTGAAGAATAGTGCAAAGTAATAAACCTGAACCACTTAAAACCGATTGGATAGTCAACCTTTTAGGAAGAGTGAAAGCTCTGGAAGTAAATCCCCATGAAGAAGTATTAACCTCAACTCTGGTTGAGCAAGCTTTGGAAAATGCCAAACGCACTGCTACCAATCCTGGTATATCATTGGCAGCAACTTTTGATCTGATTGTAGCTGCCGAATATTATACAAAATTAACCAATAAAGGATGGCTTTATTGTCCAATAAATAATATTCCTCTATTAATTTACCCATACACTAATACTTGCCCAAGATGTGTTTTAAAAGGTAACTTTTACTATCATCAGGCAAACAAATTACCATCTGGAACTATTGGCAAAACCACAAGTCGTTTGCTCTGTGTATTTCTAAAGCATTTATTTAAAATTAATTCGAGGAACTTAAAAATTTATCATGGTGCTGAACCAGTTGATGTAATAATTCATGATGAAAAAGAGAGTATAGTCTTACTTGCAGAAGTAAAAGCCGCACCATTGACAACACTTGCTCTAGCTGCAAAGGTTGAGGTACAAACCGAGATGGGAGAAAATGGAGAACCAATACCTTGTTCGCACTCTCCTACAGACAATTCATTCCTGGCATCATCTAACTTGCATATAATTCTGCCCAAGTTAGAAGATAACTACTGGAACTATGAACTTGTGGATTTAGGAATAAAAGCAAGCCATAGTTCTCCGACTTGGGCATACGAACAAATTGGCAGAAGTTTTGGTCTAGATAATCAACTATTTTATCGATATTTTCAGTTTTGGAATATTGCCTATTCTGCGTATAATAAAGCAGCACGGGGTAGGGGAACTATACCTGAAACAGTTTATTGGTTAACAAATGCTTGTGGACAACCTACTCCTAGACCTTTAACTTGGCCATTGAGAAAGAGTGGTGATGGGTACGAATCCGTCTCTGATGGTAAATCTAGCGTAGGAATGGACAGAACTGATGATATTAAAAAAGGGATTTATCAAGTCTTAAAAATTGCTGCTACAGGAAAGCCAAAATATAGTCAAATGGTAGTAAAAACTGCTTTGCTGTCTAACATTCATGCTGTGCGTCACTATAATGATTACCTGCTCGAACTTCAGGATGTTATATGGACACTAGATGAAACAGGAAAAGCGAAAAAAGTTGCAGATTTGCCACCTGAAAAAGAGATTTACAATCTTTTTGATGGTATAATCACCTTCACCCAAAGCCATGTGAGAGATGACTGGATTTCAGAAAATTTCCAATTTTAATAGTCCGTGCAAATTGGTTGCAAATCACATTGCTAGACGGGTTGGTTCAGATGTACAAAAGCGGATCGATGCCTTAAAAATTGGGCAAAAAATGCAAGACTTGCCTGAAGAACTTTGGCACGATAGCTTTAAATTTTATCTCAAGCAAGATCCAAATCGTCAAGGTGGCCCAAATTTAAGAATAATTCGTCTTGATCCAGATAAACCTTCATTAACGGTGACGGGGTACATTTTCAATAAATTTGTTCATCCCTATGAAAACCGATTTATTACTGTACGAGAGGCAGCTCGTTTACAAGGCTTTCCTGACAATATGAAATTTGAGGGAACGCTAACAAGTACTCAGCTTCAGGTAGGTAATGCTGTACCTGTACCGCTTGCAGAAGCTGTGTTTAAATCTTTAGTTCAACAAGCAAAGTTGTTAGGATTTGAAAATCGTTCCCTCAAAGCTTTCAGCGTATTTAGTGGCGCAGGAGGTATGGATATTGGTGCTTATCTTACAGGCAGTATAGAAACTAAGGTAGCTCTCGATAGTTGGTCAGATGCTTGTGCAACACTGCGTGGTTTTTTTGGTGGTCATATTTGCGTTTTGGAAAAGGATATTTCTACTGTAGAAAACCCGTTAAGTTTATGGCAAAAGTTTTCCGGTGAAGTTGAGAAACCAGATATTGTCTTTGGAGGGCCACCTTGTCAAGCTTTCAGTCAGGCAGGTAAACAGAAAGGCTTTCAGGATGATCGAGGTGGTATGATTTATGAATTTTTACGTTTTGTCGAACATTTGTACCCGCCATTTTTCGTTATGGAAAATGTATCTAATCTCAAAGGGATTGCAGGTGGCACACTATACCAGCAAATTTGGGACAAAATGGCGAATTTGGGTTACAACATCTCAATCGGTGTACTTTTAGCTGCTGATTTCGGTACTCCCCAATTAAGGCGGCGATTATTTTTTCTTGGTTGCCGAAAGGACATTGGTAGTATTCGCTTACCTTTATCTACTCATAGTCCTGAACTTGAATTATTTGGGCTACTACCTTACGTAACTGTTGCTAAGGCTTTTGTTGACTTGCCAGAAGCAGAGTTCAGCCGTTAATTTTATAATCGGAAGCTTGGCTATAAATACTCTAAAGTGATTGAGCTACGGTCAACTAGCTATGTAATTAACTAACTTAATATTATTGACTCACGGAACTAACCGACTTTGTGCGGTGCAATTACGGCTATGCCAGCCTCACCAAACCTTTTCCATTACTATAAGTGGATGAAAGATTAGGGATTAACCTTTCGGTAGATTAAGACAGAATCATCAAAACTGTATATTTGGATGGGGTAACACATAATTTGCCACAAAACCTCATGCTAAATCAGTAATTTCAATATAAACAGATGAAATTTTGATTGAATTCTAGTTAATTTGTTCCTTATCCTCATAAGCCATGACATCCCCTGAGCCTCAAACTGATTTTGGAGAAAAAGCTCCACAAACCTCATTTGAGCCACCTTCTGGAAAACGGCGGTGGCTTTGGTTATTTTTAGCAGCACTACTATTGTTAGGGGGCGGAACAGCTCTCGTTTGGCGTTTGCTCACTCCGCAAAATTCAGCGCCTTCAACTACTAACGCTCAACCTCAAGGGGTAAGAGTCAAAGTATCCACAGTACAAAGCGGCATAATTGAGGAAAGTTCAGATTTTATTGCTAGCCTAAAATCCCAGCGCTCAGTCATCCTCCAGCCGAGGATTCAGGGCCAAGTTAGCCAAATATTTGTGAAATCGGGAGATCCAGTAGCCGAGGGAGCGGCAATTATACAGGTAGATCGTACACCACAAGCAGCGATCGCTCCTAACAATGCTGCGCCTCAAGCATTTTTATTGCAACTGGAAACTGCCCGCACTGTACTGAAATCTCTAGAAGCCCAACGAGCATCATACGTTGAGAATGTGCAATTGTATCAGCAAACCTACGAAAAATATTCCACTCTAGCTGAACAAGGAGCCGTTTCTCGACAGACTCGCAATCAGTTTGCTGATCGACTTGCCAATGCTAAAACTAGTCTTGATGCAATTGATTCCAGGATTCAAGCCCAAAGAGCCAATATATTGCAGGCTGAAAAAACCTTACAGCAAGCTAATGTAAATACTCAAACACAACAAATCCAGTCTGACAAAATTACCGCTCCTTTTAGTGGCACAGTTGGCAACATTGCTGTGAAAGTAGGTGATTTAGTTAATACTTCCACACAATTAGTTAATCTCACGCAAAATCGGCCTTTAGAAGTCAACATCTCTGTGCCACTACAGCAAGGGCCGCAATTGCGTAAGGGAATGCCAGTTGAAGTAATGAATACACAAGGTCAAAAGCTGGGTAGAAGTAGAGTATTTTTCATTGCGCCTACTGCTAATAACGAAACACAAGGGATACTTATCAAAGCACTTTTTGACAATCCTAACGGTCAGCTACGTGCAGATCAATTGGTAAGGGCTAGAGTGTTTTGGAATCAGCGCCCCGGAATTTTAATCCCCACAACTGCAATGACTCGTGTAGGTGGCGACACTTTTGTGTATGTAGTTGAAACCGAAACATCTCCCCAAGGTATATCTCAACAAGTAGCTCGACAAAAGCGCGTGAAGCTAGGCGAAATCAAAGATAATAATTACCAAGTTCTTGAAGGATTACAACCAGAAGATAAAGTTATTATCTCAGGGTTGCTCAATCTTAGAGATGGTGCTGCGATCGTTCCAGAATCTTAATTAAAGGGAGTGGGTAGAGACGCGATTAATCTCGTCTCTACTGAGGATTGGGCAAGTGGAGGACAAATGACAAATGACAAAATTTAACCTTAGTACAGTACTTTAACAGCAGATAATCACTTTGTTGCTCCAAAATAAAACTAGATTAATCTATGTCATCTTTATCGGGGAAAGTTGCAATTATCACTGGTGCATCGCGGGGAATTGGACGAGCGATCGCACTAAAATTAGCTGGTAACGGCGCATCTATTGTTGTCAACTATGCGGGTAATGCAGCCAAAGCACAAGAAGTTGTTGCAGAAATTGAAAAGTTGGGAGTAGAAGCGATCGCTATTCAAGCCGATATTAGCAAAGTACCCGACATCCAACGCCTGTTTGAGCAAACACTTGAACGTTTTGGTAAAGTTGATATTTTAGTCAACAATGCCGGAATCGCCTTCTATAAAACAATTACTCAGGTGAGTGAAGAAGATTTCGATGCGATTTTTGCTATTAATGTCAAAGGTACTTTTTTTGCTTGCCAACAAGCCGCGCAACACCTATCAGAAGGCGGACGGATTATCAACTTTTCGTCATCAACTACGGTGATGATGCTGCCAACTTATAGCGCTTATGTAGGAACCAAAGGTGCTGTTGAACAAATCACGCGGGTATTAGCTAAAGAATTGGGTGCAAAAGCGATCGCAGTTAATGTTATTTCTCCTGGCCCTACCGATACAGAACTATTCCGAGAAGGCAAAACCCAAGAACAGATAGATCGTTTGGCTCAAATGGCTGCTTTTGGCAAGCTGGGAGATGTGCAAGAAATCGCCGATGTAGTAGCCTTTCTCGCTAGCGATGAAGCCAGATGGATCACTGGGCAAAATATCCGTGTAAACGGTGGAATCGCATGAGATAATTAAAGCTCTCCTCATCAACCAATACAGTTCAGATAAACTCAAAACACTTGTAGAGACGGCGATTTATCGGTTCTCAAAAACCCAAAATTTTTGCCAGTAGCCCTTAACCCAAGCGTATTGCCTCATAAACGCGATATTCTCCGTTTCAAAACCTCAGCTAGTAACCTGGGCATTGCTAGTCCTGTTAGGGTAGGCGAAAATTAGACTGCTACTCCGATTCATTCGAGCTTTTTACTCGAATATAATTGTCCAAGAGCAGCTAACAAAACGGATTGCTAAATTATGGGCTGAAAAAGTTTGTATAAACCGTTTCTAGCTTATACAAAGAACGCCTAGTTTATCCGGTTGTAGAGTCTGTGTTTTCGTACTAAATATCACTTCCCTGTCATCCAAAATTATGGATTTGTCCAACTTTACTACACTTCAAAACTTAGAAGCTGCCTTCGGTGGTGAATCGATGGCAAATCGCAAGTATCTGTTTTTTGCTGACGTAGCGCGTCAACTTGGGTTTCCAGACTTGGCAAAACTTTTTAAAGAAACAGCAGATCAAGAAACTGAACACGCTTTTGCACATTTTAAGTTGCTGCATCCAGAACTTGTGGTAGAAAATGCGGCCGCTTTAACTGATGAACAAAAACGAGAAATTATATCTCGCTGTTTATCTTTGGCAATTGAAGGCGAGACTTATGAATATACTACAATGTATCCAGAGTTTGCCGCCGATGCCCAACGCGATCGCGACAATCCTGCGGCTGAAGAATTTCTCAAACAAGTTAAAGAATCTACCGATCATGCCAACACATTTCGAGAAGCTGCACACCGTTTTGGCTTGCTAAAATTCATCGAAAATTACCATGCCGATCGCTATGCTGAAGCCTTAGAAGTATTAAACGGAGGACAAACAGCAACTAGAGTTGCAGGTGAAGATCCTAAAACTCGGAAATGGATTTGTAGACAATGCAGTATGATTTACGATCCTGTTGCTGGCGATCCCGATTCTGGGATTGCACCTGGTACACCTTTTGAAGAAATTCCTGATGATTGGGAATGTCCGATTTGCGGCGCTAGCAAAAAAACTTTTAAGCCATTTGAGGAAAAAGTTGCAGCTTAGGACGGCAATTAATTACTGGAGTTTGGACTAAAAAGCTAGAGAAAAGCAGTCAGCAGTAACACTGACTGCCGTAAAGTCAATGAAAGTAATCGATAAATCATTGACGTGATGATCCTGACACAACTAGAAAAATTCCGCCAAGGTATCTACGATTGTTTGGGAAAGGCCAAAGATGCAGTATTTGAATTGATGGATGCAGTATTAACAAGTCCGAGTATCCCATCGTTTGTAAGCTTGTCACAAAGCCCAGTATTTCGACGGCAATGGTCGAGCATTTATGCAGCACTACATGATAGTCGTCCACCAAAAAGAAAACTGATGAAGCTACTGGTACAGGAGGTAGTGACGGATGAACAGCCATTTCTAGCAGGAGATCATAGCTTTTGGGCAAGACCAGAAGCGAAGACACTAAAAGAAAGAACTTTTCATGGGGACTCCAGGGGAAGCATAGGCATCGGACAAAGTTACAGTACGTTAGCGTGGATACCAGAAGCGGATGGGAGTTGGGCATTGCCGTTAAAGCACGAACGGATCACCAGCTTTGAAACGCCAACAAGTAAAGCCGCATTCCAACTTAAACAAATAACCCGTGAGTTAGGCAAAAGACCGCTTGCTGCTTATGACCGAGGCTACGGCAACGCCAAATTTGTCCAAGCCACGGAGAAGATTGACGCAGACCTGTTGCTGCGTTTAGCTTCTAACCGATGCGTATGGGGTACACCCGGTACTTACAAAGGACGAGGCGCACCGTGTAAACATGGTCATAAGTTTAAGTTCAATGACTCGGAAACTTGGGCAGAGGTAACTGAAACTCTAGAAGTTGAAGACCCGCAAGTTGGTCGAGTAAAAGTCATGCGCTGGAGTGGGTTTCATTTTCTTCAATCTCCAAACCGGGCAATGGAAATCATTCGCGTCGAGGTGATCCAACCAGTTGGACGCAATCGTAAGTTCCAACCCTTATGGCTAGCTTGGTTGGGTCAGACAATGCCTCCATTAGAGGATCTCTGGCAAAAATACCTCCGCCGCTTTGCTCTAGAACATTGGTATCGATTTGCCAAGCAGAGGTTATATTGGACACAGCCTCAGCTTGGCTCTACTCAGGCAGCAGAGCGATGGAGTGACCTGATGCCATTGTTAACTTGGCAATTATGGCTAGCTAGACTTGCCTGTATTGATTCCCCCTTGCCTTGGCAATCGACTCAGGATAAACTGTCTCCAGGACGCGTAGCACAAGCCTTTCCTCTAATTTTAGCCACTATTGGCACTCCTGCTCAACCCCCGAAAACTCGCGGTAAATCACCTGGGCGTGCCCAAGGGCATCAGCCACCTTCGCGTAAGCGTTATCCCACTGTCAAAAAACACGCATCTAAAAAACCTAAAACCGAAGAATCACTTAAGAACGCTGATCTAACTGCTGCTTAGTTTCTGCTTCTTTTTCAACGATTCAACTTAACTCAGCCTCTAAAAGAAGTTGGGTAACTTTTTCTTGCTTTCTATTCATTGCTGCTAAATGCCAATTAGTCCAAACTCAAGTAATTAGGCACTCTTTTTAGCATATAAACGCGAAGCGTCTTAAGGATACTTCGCGTTTTCGATTATTTATCGCAACAGAATTCAGGAGTCAGGATTCAGATGGGCTAAATGCCCCGCTACCGCTAACAGAATGGATTGTGACCGAAAAAGCTTATAGTGCAACGCTTACGAATATCTTAATTCTGACTCCTGAATTCTGACTTCTGAATTCTGACTTCTGAATTCTTCTTCAATGTTCTCAAATTAGCAAGCTAATTCCCCGGTGGACACAATTGCTGCACTTTTTGAGGAAGTTGCCGACACATTTGCTGGAATCCTTGAGGATTAATTTGCCACCAAGCAAATAATCCTAAACTTGTACCTCCTACAAGCAACGCCAATATTCCCCCCAGCATTACCAAGCGTTTACCCCGATTAGGTTTTGTAATTAAGGTTGGTGGAATTTCTGGGCTTGTAACTGATTCCTCTGAAGTATCTAAATGTAGATCCAAATCTAGATCCAAACCTAGATCCAAATCTAGCAAAGTTTGCGGACTTTCTGTGAAGGAAATTAATTCCTCTTGTTCCTGTTGTTCCTCTAATTCCTGTTGTTCCTCTAATTCCTGTTGTTCCTCTAATTCCTCTTGTTCTTCTTGTTCTTCTTGTATCTCTGCTTCTATGATTTCTTCTGGTAACGCCGGAGTCACAGGTACTAAGTATTCGGGAGAAACACGGCAATGAGTGAGAACAACTGACGTATTATCACGCCCATTTTTTTCGTTTGCCAAGTTAATCCAGTTGCGGACAGCATCTTCAACTGTCATCTGGTCTTTTAACACGGGTATTGCATAATCTTGCCAATATTGTTCCACCCTGTTATTATCACTTAACCCATCAGAACACAGTAGTAATATGCCATCTTCTTCCACAATAAATCGCTGAATCTTAAGACGTAAAGATTCTGCATTTCTTGTTCCCAACGCTTGAGTTAAGGCAGTAGCATCTGTTCTTATTAATGCTTTTCGATACAAACTTTTGGCAAAGCGGACTTCTCGCGTCGCCACATCATCATCTACTGTGAGTAGCTGACAATAGTTGCGAGTAATCCAATAGGCACGGCTATCGCCAACATTAGCCAAGTAAAGTTCATGGGTATTATTTGATTGCCACCCAGTACTTGTCTGTACTCGCTGTGGAACTTGCAACGCCATGACAATGGTTGTAGCCATACGTTCTTTACCTTGACGTTTTTGTTCGTTATTGCGGGCACAAATCACATTATTTACCACCCGTAAGCTTGCTTCTAATTGTTCCTGCAATAACTCTGGTGATACAAGTGCAGCTTGTTCTGTAACCTCCGCTAGTAAGGCGCGAATTTGCAACTTTACAGACTGCACTGCCAATCTACTGGCAACCTCGCCGCCTTCGTGCCCACCAATGCCATCACAAACAATTGACAAGTGGGAGAATAAAGGCTCATCTAAGTCATTCAAAGTATTCGGGTAGCAAGCGTCTTCATTTTGCGCCATAATTGGGCCAATATCTGTAAAACCTGCCACCTTCAAAACTAGTGGAAATTCTGCCGCAGATGCTAGTAATAAACCATTGAGTTGAGTAGCAACATCATCCAACTCAATTTCCGTTTCACACATATCCTGGACTATGTTCTGCAACCCTTTAGCTACTGATGTCTTTGCAGAAGCTACCCAAAACTGCCAACACTCCCCCAGATTTTTTAAACTCAGCTTCTCATCTTCTGGTGTTTGGTAGAGTTCTAACAGTCGCACACACCAACCTTGGACTCTCAAGTTGTCTACCACCAGTAAACTGCGGCTAAGTCCTAATTCTGATAAAGGTGTCCAAAGTTGAAGAATTTGCCACAGCCAATAAACTTGTCGTACCGCCGTTGCTTGCTCCCAAGCCTCAACAATAGTTGGATAGATATTTCCTGTGTCATCTATCGGCACATTTTCTAATAACAAGATATCAGTTGTATCTTCCTCACCATCACTAGCAAACCCATAAGCTTGGGGCAGATGTAACCGTTCTTGATATAACCGTAGATAAGGAATTACTTCCTTCGGTAATTCTTCAGGGACATCTGGTGGTAGTCCTGGTTGAGTATCCAGCCAAATCTGGCGAGTAATTACTCCATATCTATCTGCTACTTTTGTGCCTGGTGTAATTTGAGCAGACAATGAGCCAGTAGCCCAAAGATAGCGGTGAACCAAGGGAGTTTGGCAACTTGCACAAACACGATCTCCAATAGGGTTAATGGGGCTATTACAGCCTGGATTTATACAATAAATTGTCAGTTGAGTAGAAATCATAAAAGTATAAATTTAAAAACCAATCAACTCATGAATTTCGATTACATTTAGCTGGCAATGGCTTGAAGGCTAGAATAGACTGGATTTGTGTACCGCTAGCTACACCTGGTTACTGAAAGTAATCAAAATTATTGGTAAAAAGACCAAGTTTTGCTTTCTGTAAATAACTTACGTCTGGCTGTATCTAATCGTAGAAATGGATTTACGTCAATGTAGAGTCTAGGATGGCACTATGCCAAGTTTGACCTTAATCTGGCTTCTGGCGGGAGCAGTTTTGTGTCTCATGGAACTGTTCTTACCATCGGCGTTTGTCGCCTTCATGATGGGAATTAGCGCTTTTGTGGTGGCGCTGCTGTCTGGAGTGGGTTTGGGAAATGTATGGTTGCAAGTTGTAGTTTGGCTATTACTTTCCACATTCCTAATCGTGCTTTCTCGTCGGTTTTTGCAACCACGACGACGCAAATCAAAAATTCAGGATGCAGTCATAGCCGAAACTTTAACAGAAATTCCGCCTGGTAAAACAGGGCGGGTATTGTATGAGGGAAATTCCTGGCAAGCACGATGTGACTATGACAAATTTACTGTAGCACCCCATCAAAGAGTTTATGTGGTTAGGAGAGAGGGTACTACTTTGATTGTGATACCAGAAAATTTGTTGAATTCTTAGTTATTGGGAATGGGGAATTGGTTATTTTCTTTATTTCCCCATCTCGTCCATTTCCTACTCTCTTTAACATTTAATACTTAAAAAATCAGGAGATTCACAATGGAACAGTTTTTTTTGCTCGTACTTTTAGCCCTTGGTGGTTCTGCCGTCGCGGGATCTGTGAAAGTCGTCAATCAGGGCAATGAAGCTTTGGTGGAAAGATTGGGTAGTTATAACAAAAAACTGGAACCAGGACTAAACGTGATCTTTCCTTTCATAGATAAAATTGTCTACAAAGAAACTATCCGCGAAAAAGTCTTAGATATTCCTCCACAACAGTGTATCACCCGCGACAATGTTGGCATTGAGGTAGATGCAGTGTTTTACTGGCGCATCGTGGATATGGAAAAAGCCTGGTACAAGGTAGAAAATCTCCAGGCTGCAATGATAAATATGGTGCTAACTCAAATTCGCGCTGAAATGGGGCAACTGGAGTTGGATCAAACTTTTACTGCTCGTTCTCACATTAGTGAACTTTTGCTACGGGATTTGGACGTTGCTACCGATCCTTGGGGTGTGAAAGTGACACGGGTAGAACTGCGAGATATTATTCCATCTCAGGCAGTGCGAGAATCGATGGAATTGCAAATGTCGGCAGAACGACGCAAACGGGCAGCAATTTTAACTTCTGAGGGTGAACGCGAAGCTGCTGTCAATAGCGCCAGAGGTAAAGCTGACGCGCAACTTCTGGATGCGGAAGCTCGTCAAAAATCGACAATTCTGCAAGCGGAAGCTGAACAAAAGGCGATCATTTTGAAGGCTCAAGCGGAACGTCAGCAGCAAGTTTTGAAAGCGCAGGCGATCGCAGAATCAGCAGACATTATTGCCCAAAAACTCCAGACTAATCCCAATGCCAATAAAGCAGTGGAAGTTCTGTTTGCTTTGGGCTATCTGGATATGGGCGCGACAATTGGTAAAAGTGATAGCAGCAAGGTCTTGTTTATAGATCCACGTACTATCCCTGCTGCTTTTGAAGGTATGCGTTCCGTTATCTCAAATGGTCAGGTTGACTCTAACGAGTTATTTTCTAAGCAAATACCAGGATTAGAAAATAACCGCCCTAGTTAAGAATGAAGAGTGGGGAGTGGCATTGGTATTAACTTAAGTTTAAAACCCTTTTCAAACCTCGTTTCCAGTCTCAGACTGGGAACGAGACAATCACAATTATCTACTGACAACCTTTTTCAGCTATTCTTCCTGATAATTCACCCATAGAGGTTAACTTCGCTAAAATCGGCATTATCGAGGTCGTTCCTCAAAATAGCACCACTAAGGTCAATAATGAGGATGGAAGCCTCCAGATTGATGTTACTGAGGTCAAGACCTCTGAGCAATCCTTCACGGGAGTCCTCAATGATAACTTTCGAGAAATCTCGCTCTCCAGCAGCATATCTACTCAACAATTCTTCAACAGTAATTCTTTGTCTTTTGACCTTCATTTTTCAAAATCATTACTGTAAATTATGACGTTATCTATTCAGCCAACCACAACACTAAGTGTAGAAAAGTTCTTAGAACTACCAGAAACAAAACCAGCAAGCGAGTATTTTAACGGGCAAATATATCAAAAACCTATGCCACAAGGAGAACATAGTACCTTACAAAGCAGTTTAGTCACAGCTATTAATAAGATTGCTAAACCGCAGAAAATTGCTTATGCCTTTCCTGAATTACGCTGTACATTTGGAGGTCGTTCAATAGTACCAGATATTGCCGTTTTTGAATGGCAAAGAATTCCATTGCTTCCTAATGGAAGAATTACAAATAAATTTGAAATTCCTCCAGATTGGATAATTGAAATTCTATCACCGGAACAATCACCCAACCGAGTTATCAGCAAAATTACATTTTCTATTCAAAATGGAGCAAAGCTAGGTTGGTTACTAGATTCTGCTGATGAGTCAATCATGGTTTTCGAACCCAATAAATTACCAGAATTAAAAGAAAAGCAAGATATTTTACCCGTTTTGAGGGTCTTGGAAAATTGGCAATTAACAGTTGTAGATGTATTTAATTGGTTGAGTTTTGTTTGAATAAAGCATTTATTCCAGCAGAATTTGGGAGTTGGAATTCTGAATGGGCTACACCCCGTTGCGCTAACAGAAGTAAAGTACGTTTTATTCCTGTCATAGAATTGGTATGATTATCCCTGTTTTGTCACTCTAGGCAGAGGAAAAGTAGAAATCAGGGTGAGTTAGGGAAATAAAAATTGAACTAGTTAGGTTATAAATAATAGATTGAAGTTTAGAAAAGCCCAAAGACAATTGGGGAATATGAAAAACTGTTAACCAGGGAAATATTAAGTTAAATAAAGTAAAAGGTTGAATTGTCAAACGGAGATTATTAACCCACATTCCGCAGGTTAGTTAAGAAAGAAGATAATATTTTCGACAAGGAGCGCCAAAAAACTGAAGAATCCATTGCCTTTCATGGGTTAAGTTGGCAATTTGCTTGATTTGGGAGACGGTAACCAAATGAATTGACATAAAACATTGGAACACCCAACGTAAGGTGGGAGTAGAAGTTGGTTTACCCAACTGATTATCAATAGTTTTTTTTGCCCGTTCTAAGGCTTGACGTAAAGCTCTTTGACCCAGACTATAAACAAGCAAGCACAAACCCATAATCATTGCTAATGCGGCAACTCGCTCAGTCGAATTGAGAAAGACACTGGAAGTAAAAAATAAAGGGTCTTTGAGAAATCGGAAACCACGCTCAGTAGACTGCTGTGCCTTATATTCACGTAAAACATCTTCATCGCTGAGTTCTTCGGCATCGAGGACATTGGTCGCTAAAATAAATCTTCCAGCGCGTTTGGTTTCGATGGCGATGGCTATTTCCTTGGGTTCTAGCGTGGCATCGACTTGGTAGTAAAAGGTAGGGGCAGCATCCTTACTGGGTCTACCACGTCCAGTATGTTTTTTTACTTCCTTAACCTGGATATTAGCCAGTTGGTGTAAGGGCAACTTAGAACTGAGCCGTTGTGCCGCAATCAGAGCATCTTTTGAGCAAGCAAATTCTTGGTTTGACAACTGCCGAAGTTCGGATTGGGCAACTGGTAACTTTTTAATTAAACGTTTTTCCAACTGCTTGAGGTCAGCTTCTTTTCTGGCTTGACTTTCGTTAGTCCCGCCTCATATAATTTGTCCAATACTCGACCCAAACGGTCATCGTTTAAGTGTTCTGGACGTATTCCTTCTCCTAAAAGATGCTCGGTAGCTTTGCCTACGAAAAACTTTTCAAACAAATATAACGGCGCACTCACGAATCCTAATCCGTTTAAAATCATTGCTTTTACAACTTGACCTGCACTGATGATTTCTTGAGAGTGAGTTCCCAGCAGTCGGTTAATTTGTTCTACTAAATTCATCTCATCACAGATGCCTGCGACTATGCCGCAGTGGTCAATATCCTGTACCCTGATATTTAATGATGCTGTCATGCTTCTAAAATGCAGCATTTAGGTCATTTTCAAAAATACAGCATTTACGAGCGCACCTGCGGAATCTGGGTATTAAGAATATTCTTCCAACCTTTACCATCATCCCACCAGGGGTGTGAAGCTAATTTTGATGGAGATTTGGGTAGAGAAGACTGCATTTCTTCAGAGTGTAGACTCACCATTAAGTAGCTACTACAAACAATCTCCCACCAGCGTTCAATATCCGCATAATGAGTCAGCCGATAATCTGCCCAACCTAATTCATTTTTACTTTGCTTCAAGCCATATTCAACCCAAGTTCTTAAACCATAAAAGTTTCCTACATCTCGCTTGTTAAGGTCTGGGTATTTACTCATCACATACCAAGTAGTATTACCAGGTAATTTCTCAATGTCAGTAGTAATCTGCCAATATCTTTTTTCTTGTCGCTTGCCGTGAATTATTTCTCTGATATAACGATTTTCACTACTCAGGTCAGAAAATACACGCTTGAATCTCTGCCACTCTAAATATTGAGTATGCTGTCTCGGAAGTAAATCTACAGAATGGTTTGAGCGAATCGCTACTATATAGTTTAGATTCATTTCATCTAACAAAGATATGAAATTCGTCCCACTTTCCCCATATAAACTATCTGCCAGTACCAAATTGAATTTAAAGCCCATTAATTTTAGCTTCCGCATCAGGATTGCTGCTATTTGTGGCTTAGTTAAATACTTATCTTCTGGCTTTAATCTTTCACGAGGCTTATATACTTCAAACAGTAGTGGAAAAGTCATCCCGCAGAACACGCCATACGCTGTCACTGCTACAATTCCATTCTCTACTTTTCCCAAGTTTCCTATATACTGCCGTTTCACATAATCTGTCTTATTCCCTTTCTTTTTATCTCCTGTTTCATCAATAATCAGAATGATTGGTCTACCTTTTAGTACTTGTAAAATTAGCTCTAATCGCAAAGCTCTTAACTTCTCTATATCCCACGGTGATGTAGTTAAAAAATGATGCAAACCTTGTTGGTTATCCAATCCTACAATTTTTGCTATTTCTGGTAAGGTTTTCCTTTTTAGTTCAGAAATAAACCCTACATGAAGGTACTTAAAAGCCTCGAAGCTCCTAACATCTGGAAACAGGCTTTTATACCACTGGCAATATTCGTCCACAAATTTTACTGTTGGTGCGGCTGGACGGGGCTGTACCATACTCTGTGTCTTGGTTCTAGCATTTGTACCTTATTATACTACTGCCAGAGTGACAAAACAGGGTTATTGACCAGTCCCAGTAGCTTGATTTACTTGGCATTGGCTGCATAATCCAAAAAACTCTAGGGTGTGGTAAAAAACTTTAAACTTATGGCTAGATTCTAACTGCTCTTCTAAATCATGCACGGGGCATTGATGAATCGGAATTGAGACACCGCATTGCAAGCAGGTAAGGTGATGTTTGTCTTGCTGGGCTAGGCTATAGAGGGCTTCACCATTAGCCAAATTCCGTACTTGTACTATGCCTTCGAGTTTTAAGGCTTCTAAAGAACGGTAAACTGTTGCTAAACCCATACTCTGATTTGTATTACGTAATTCTACGTAAATATCCTGGGCAGAAATGCCTTTTTTGATGGTTTTCAGCAGGTTGAAAATACGCTCTTGACTGCGGGTGCGTATAGCTCTCATAGACAATTATTTAAATATGCCACTTGTAGTTGAAGCTGTTAGATGGGCTAATTGATCAATTAACTTTAACGGCTTCGTAATCTTATTTTCACTCAGTTGGAACAGAAAGTTATAGTATAGCGATCGCAGCATTCAGCAAAAGCCGTGCAAACCAAGTATCTAGCCAAAATTTTTGTGACGCTTCGTCCTTCAGTCTTAGACCCTGCTGGTGTGGCTGTACAATCCGGTCTTCAGCAACTGGGATACGATAACGTTGACCAGGTGCGGATTGGCAAGTACATTGAACTCACCATCACCTCGACTGAGGAAAAGAAAGCTCGTCAAGACCTCGATCGCATTTGTGACCAAATGCTAGCAAATCCCGTAATTGAAAATTACCGCTTTGAGTTAATTGAGGTCGAAACCCAAACGGGGGTCTTTTAGGGCATTGGGCAAGAGGACAAGGGGAAAAACTTGTTTCAAGTTCTCACCTCTTGTCCCCTTGTCCCCTTGTCTCCCCTGCCCCCTGCCTCCCCTCACTCCCCATTCCCCATTCCCCATTCCCCAATCATGAAATTTGGTGTTGTTGTTTTTCCAGGTTCTAATTGCGATCGCGATGTTGCTTATGTAACCAGAGATTTGCTTTTACAACCAACTCGCATGGTTTGGCATCAAGAAACAGACATTGCTGATTTGGATGTCGTCATCATCCCTGGTGGCTTTAGTTACGGAGATTATCTGCGCTGCGGTGCGATCGCACGTTTTTCACCCGTGATGCAACAGGTTGTTGAACACTCTCAAAAGGGTAAATTTGTCATTGGTATTTGTAATGGTTTTCAGGTATTAACTGAAGCTCGACTTTTGCCAGGGATGTTAACCAGAAATCGAGATTTGCATTTTATTTGCGATCGCGTCCCCTTGAAAGTTGAGCGTACCAATCTCTTATGGACGCAAGCCTATACCAATAGTGAAGTTATCACTTTGCCTATTGCCCACGGAGAGGGACGATTCTACGCGGATGAAGCGACTCTGGCAGAAATTGAAGATAACGGGCAAGTCGTGTTTCGTTATGAAGGCGAGAATCCCAACGGTTCACTGAACAACATTGCCGGGATTTGCAATCGTCAGGGCAATGTGTTGGGGATGATGCCGCACCCAGAAAGGGCATCTGACGCAATGCTGGGCAATAGTGATGGCTTAAGGCTCTTTCAGGGCTTGTTAGAGAAGGTAGCCGCATTAGCGTAGAGCAAATATGGGGCGACTAGATTAGATATTTGGCGATCGCTATCTGTAGAATAATCTTCAGAAGGCGATCGCTACATCACATCATGTCCGCGTAGAGAGCGTCATTACGAATTACGTTAGCGTAGCGGGGCGAAGCCCATTACGAATTACGAATTATTTCAACGTACCTCTTTAAGACTATCAATTTGCTTGGTAAACAACTCAGTGAATAAACTAAGCACAGTCCGTTCTTCGCGTACTTTTATGTTGGCACTGATTGACATACCTGATTGCAATGTGACGTTTTTACCCTTAATTACTAAAGATTGTTTATCCAATGAAATTTTTGCCGGAAATCTATAAAACTGATGTGTTTGGTCTGGCGGTAATGCGTCTGATCCTATCCCCAGCACTTCCCCTTTGATATCGCCAAATTCGCTGTAAGGAAAAGAATCAATCCTAACATCTACCTTCATACCTTTTCGCACAAAACCGATATCTTTGTTAGTGATGAAAACTTCAGCTATATAGTTTTCCTTTGGGACAATTTGCAGCATTTTTGTCGTCGGGTTCGCTACAAATCCAGGGTTTTTTGCTTGTAAATCGAAAACTGTTCCACTTACAGGCGCACGAAGTTCTTGATATTTAACGTTTAACTGTGTTTGAGAGATTTTACTATTGACATCTGCTAAACGCTGTTCATTATCTAGGATAACTTTCATAAATTGGCTATCGATTGCTGCAATACGCTGTTTGTTATCAGCTATCTTATCCAAAACGTTTTTATCAGAAACAGCCACCGTATTGCTTAATTCTTGTTGTCCCTTTTCTATATCAAACTGGAGGCGCTTTTCTTCCTCACCTAGTTGTGCTACTTCCGCCGTGCGGTTTTGTACTTCTTGTTGCTGATTGAGATACTGAAGTTGAGAAATACCACCTTCTTCTGATAATATTTTCAGTTTATCTAAAATACCCTGTTGAATGGCTAAACTCGCTTTACTATCTTCCAGCTTAAACTTATTCTGAGCTAGTTGTTTTTTGATTTTCTCTACTTCCAACTGTGCCGCAGCAGAACGAGAATCTAATTCTTTTTTGGCAACTCGTAGACGTTGTTGCTCATCAATTCCTAAAGTAGAATCTCGGCCAGAATTTCTTAATTGAGTTCGTAATAAGTCATTTTCTTCTACTAAAGCTACCCGACTTTTCAGCAGAAAAGCAGTTTCTTGTGGCAAATTACCGCGCAAATACAAAATTTCAGATCCCGCCGCAGTACTTGCCCCCATTAATCGCCGATAAATTTGATTTTCTTTAATTAATGCAATACGGATTTTATTCAAAGAATTTAATTCGGCAACAGTGGCTATGGAATCAAAAGTCAGCAACAAATCCCCTGACTTTACCTCTTGTCCATCTTTCACATTAACTGTTTTCACAACTCCACTAACAGGAGCCTGAACTTCTTTGATTGTTCCTTGCGGCTTTAATTGCCCTGTTGCTGGCACTACTTGCTCAATTTTCGCAAAATAAGCCCAAGCAATTCCAAAGCAGGCTAACCCCATGAGAGTAACCATAATTGCCCGCGACCAAACTGGAGATTGACGCAAGACAATTGCTTGCTCAAATTCCTCACTACTGGAGTTAATTAAAGACTCTTGAGCAGCTTTCTGTTGTTTTGTAAGTACCGGTGAATCTTGCTTGACTCCATTTTTCTGATTCCCGTTTTTCTGATTGCCGTTGTGGTGATTCCCATTAAGTTGAGTCATAACGATTTTGGGTTTTAGATTTTAGATTTTGGATTTGTTTTTGGGTGGACACTGTTCAAATTATGTAATGCTATGCCGCCAAGAATAAGTAACTACAAGTTCACATCTTGTTGCTGATACAGATAATAATAATGACCTTTAGTAGCCATTAATTCTTGATGGCTACCTTGTTCTATAACCCTACTATTATCCATCACAACAATCATGTCTGCATTACTGACCGTATTTAATCGATGGGTAATAAAAAATACTGTATCACCCTTAAATGCTTTAGCTAAATTGAGACATATTTGCCGTTCTGTGGGATAGTCTAGGGCGCTAGTTGCTTCATCTAAAACTAATAATTTTGGTCGTTGTAAAACAGAACGAGCGATCGCAATTCTTTGTCGTTGTCCACCTGAAAGTGCAGAACCCCGTTCTCCCACCCGTGTGTTGTAACCGTTGGGCAAGTTCATAATAAACTCGTGAGCGCACGCAACCTGAGCCGCTTCGATGATTTCTTCGGTTGTCGCATCGGGATTCGTCAGAGCAATATTTTCTTGAACGCTACCGTCAAACAACAATGTTTCTTGGGGAACTACGCCAATTTGTCGTCGCAGTGAATAAAGTTCGACTTTGGCAATATCATAACCATCAATCAAAATTCTGCCGGACTCAGTTTCGTAAAGTCTCAGCAGCAATTTCATCATCGTACTTTTACCCGATCCACTTTGTCCGACGATGCCGATAAATTTTCCTGGCGCAAATTCGAGGTTGACGTTGGAAAGTTGCAGAGGACCACTCGTCCCAAATCGAAAGGAAACATTTTCATATTTTACTGCTCCCTTAATCGTCGGTAAGGGGATGTTGTAGCGGTCTGTTTCTCCTTCTTGTGGCGTATCGACAATATCGCTTAAACGTTCTAGAGATAAGGCTGTTTCTTGGAAGCTTTGCCAGAGTTGAGCTAAACGCAATATTGGGCTGGTGACGTAACCCGATATAATTCTAAAGGCAATTAGTTCGCCTAAAGTTAATTCTTGTTGCAGTACTAAATAAGCTCCTACCCACAAAACCAGTAAACTGCTGAGTTTGTTGAGAAAGTTACTGGTGGAGTTAGCGAGGGTAGAAGTTACAACCGTTTTAAAACCAGCAGCGACAAACCGAGCGTAACGCTCTTGCCAAGAAAAGCGCGATCGCAATTCGATATTTTGCGCTTTTACGGTTTGAATTCCTGACATCACCTCCACTAAATAAGATTGAGTTTCGGCGTTGCGTTCGGCTTTAGCACGTAACTGTCTACTAATGGTGGGAGAAGCAATTAAGGTGATCACGATAAACACGGGAATTGTGCTTAAGCCTACCAAGGTGAGTTGCCAACTGTAAATCAGCATTACACCGATATACACCACCGAGAACAGAGCATCTAATCCCACTGTTAAGGCAGTACCAGTTAAAAATTGGCGAATATTTTCTAATTCGTTGATGCGAGTGGAAAGTTCACCCACCGGTCGGCGTTCAAAATAACGCAGTGGTAAACGTAATAAGTGGTCAATAATTTGCGACCCTAAACCCATATCGATCCGGTTAGTGGTATCGACAAACAAGTAAGTTCGTAAGGTAGTCAGTACTGCTTCAAATAATCCGACTACTAATAGTAAAATCCCCAAAATATGTAATGTACCAATACTATTTTGAGTGATAACTTTGTCGATAATTAACTGAACTACCAGAGGATTTGCCAAAGCTGCCAACTGCACGAAAAAGGAGGCGATAAAAACCTCGATCAACACTCGACGGTGCTTTGACAAATATGGCAGAAACCACCTTAAACTAAAACGTTCTTGGGGTGTTTGGTTGGTAGCACTGAGCAGTAATACTTTAGCTTGGGGCGGAAAGTTGGTTGGATCAACATCTAATTGTTCAACCAATTGAGCAGGTTTACAGCGCACAATTCCTTTGGATGGGACACCCACAACCACGGTATTTGCATCTGCCGCATATAAAACTGCAAAATTATCACCATAGCGAATCAATGCTGGTGTAGGGATACGCGTTACGGAGGAGACTGGTATTTCTATTAACTGCGCCTTAAGTCCGATTAATTCTGCCAGGTAAGCAGTAACTTGAAACGATATAAGACCCTGACGTTTGACTTGCTCAGTTAAGATGCGGCGAACCACTTCTCGACGAAACGGTATTTCTAGGTGCTTCGCAATCATTTGGAAGCAGGCGAAGGCTGTATTTAATTCTCCCTTACCACTAAAAAACGGGTATTTTTGTTTTGACGAACTCTTTGAGGTATCGGGGACTGGCTGGGGAACGATTTCGTCTGATGCGTAAGGGATATCTAATTCATCATCATCTTGGCTATCTACTTGGGTGTTATTTACCGCCAGTACTATCTGATGACTGTCTTCTAAGATCAAATCTGAGGGATGGATACCAACCAACCTGGAAGGGTTTTGACCTATGACCTGAATCTTGTCTCGATCGTCGTCTGCTTCTAGGCGATCGCCAGGTGATAAATTCGTGATTGTACCACCGCCGCTTACAAACCAGACCTTTGCGCTATCCAGTTGGTTAAATGCAGTTTTTCCTGGAGGTAAGTAATGGATTTTTGCCTGTGGTAAGGCTTTTTCTGTAAGTTCTCTGAGATTTAAAGTTGCGATCGCTTGCTTTTGCCAATAGGAGCCGAGAATATCAAAAACTTCTATCAAATAACTGCGATTCTTGCGAGCTTCGGCAAAAGCTGGGTATGAAGCGAGAAAACTAAAATATGCCGATGCACTCAAGGTTAAACATACTACTTCGGTAGAGGCGATCGCAGTCTCGCAGGCAACATCACGCAACAAACTAATTTCGCCGATAATTTCTCCAGGTTGCAGCAATTTTAGGGTAATTGGCATTTGCGTCTGGGGATCGTATCCCAAGAGGCGCACTTGTCCCTCATAAATAATGGTGATGCGTTCCGGGAGACTTTCTTTACCAATGATTTTTTGACCTATGCGATAGCGCCAGGCTTGCAGTTGTTCTGATAGATTAGCGATCGCTCCATCGGGTAACTGTTCAAACCCTTCTATGGTAGTAAGAAATTCGGGAAAAGTGTTCTTAATATAAGTCATATAAAACAACTAAAAGTGAGGAATTAAGTCGAAAATATTAGGGAGTATCTCTTTTACTAACAGTGGTAGTGTTTGGTTTTATGCTAGTAGTGGCAAGACTTCTGTACAATTCAGGTGCCTAAATATGTAATAGTACAGAGGATAGTTTCGTCTAATTTCAGACCTATATTTATGTCACACGGTTACGATTGTTATGCGTTTCTCAAACCAAAGCATAATGTAAATAGATCGAGGACAAGTTATCACTTGGTTAACAACACATAATTTATACAAACTTAAAATCAATACTTAATCACCGCAAATATGCAAGATGGATACTCTACTCATCAAACCAAGACACATAAAGGTGGTTGTTAAATTTAGTGTCGCATATTTTAATTTATGATAATCAACATGAAAATATCACAGATGCCTTTCTAAGTAAATACCCTAGTTAAAAATCATGTAATAAAAAAACTTTAAATTTATGAATTATTTTTTACATATTTAAATCACTAATGGCGAAGGATAGGAACCTTCCTTGTTAAACAGTGCCATACCCGAATTTATGAAAGAATTATCTCTTACTTTTTTGGTAGCTTAATTTAATAAAAATTAACTACAAAATCAAAGGTGAAGATTTATTATGACCCTAGAGGAATCAACTATTAAATTTATGAAGGAAAGACAATAATTGCCTTCAGTAAATTCACTAGTTTAATCCATATTGAGTCTCGTTAATAGCTGTGCATAAAAAAACCTCATCCCAGTTGCGAGATGAGGTTTTTTGATTTATCTAAGTAATTACTCGTGCTTAATATTAGACAGTACTGTCACTCAAATTTAACTGTACAATGATGCCGTTGTAATCTTTATCACCACCATTAGACATCTCCCTAAATTAAATATGTGTTACCCAGGAACCTTGTAGAGACGTAGCATTGCTACGTCTCTACTTTTTCGGAGATATCTATTTAGTAGATCCTCAAAACCAAAGGTGTTATTCCCCAACAGGCGAACGCCAGTGTAAGTTATTACCCGCAAATAAAACAACCCCATCCCGCAAGTAAGATGAGGTTGAAAAGCTATCACTACACAATTCAGAAAGAACTTTGAGCGGGTCAAAATAGCTTTTATATCTGGCTTAGAGACTTAAGTTTTGTACCTCGCTGAGTTACTTCTTTCCTATGGTTTCTGCAATAATTTGATCTATGCAAGACTTCATTTTTTCAGACACAGATCGTACATGGGGTTCTTTAAAAATGGAATTATGAATCCCAGAAATATCATAGATATCCACTCCCCCTAATGCCAATTTACCCCAACCCATTTTGGAATCAGCCTCTCGTTGTTCAACTACAAGACCATCTTCTGTTCGGAATACGGTTGCTTTACCTGAGTAAACTTGTAGAACATATTTTCTGAGCGCTTGTATGGTAGCATTTTCCACCATGTATTTCCGGTTGGAGTAAGGTAAGGGGCGACCGAGAATCAAGTGAAAGTGAAAAACAAAGCGCCAGAGTATCTCTTTGATTTGATACTTAAACCGTTCTGTATTTCCTTTTACCTGCTCAATAAGATAGTTAGATGTAATTGCTAAAAGACTCTTCCAATCACGAGAGGCTGGCTTTTGCAATGATAGGGATTCAGTATTTTTTGAACCGTAAGTATCAAATAGAACTAGCAAAGCTACTTCCTTACCTTGTATGGTCAATTGCCGAGCCATCTCGTAAGCAATTAAACCCCCGGAAGAGTATCCACCGATTAAATAAGGCTCACATGGCTGAATAGTCTGGATTTGTTGAATGTAGTGCGCTGCCATGTCTTCAATTCGGGTATAAGGAAGCTGTTTTCCATCTAACCCTTGTGGTTGTAGTCCATAAAATGGTTGATCTGATCCTAAATGCACAGCCAATTCACGGAAACGTAGAACTTCTCCACCCAAACCATGTACACAGAAGAAAGGAGGCTTAGAACCGTTGGGCTGAATAGCTACTAAAGATGACCAAGGAATTGATGTTTCAGACTTGACATCAGCTGTTGGTACCGCCGCAACCCCAGGTTTTGAGTATATTTCTCGCTCAACAATATTAGCTAACTGCTCAATGGTTGGGGCTTGCAAAAGTATAGATAGAGCTAGATTTTTCCCCACTATCTTTTCAATCTGAGAAAACAGACGTACTGCCAGCAATGAGTGTCCACCCAAATCAAAAAAGTTATCTGTTATTCCAATGGGATGAATTCCTAAAACATCTTCCCAGATTTCTGTTAATTGAAGTTGTAATGGATTTTCTGCCGTAGCAAATATTTTTTCTCTTTCAGTATTAGTTGGATTGAGAGCAAGTAAGGCTTGACGATCAACTTGACCATTAGCATTCAACGGCAGAGAATCAACTATGACAAAGGTAGGCAACAAATGCTCAGGTAGCTTTTGCTGGAGAAAACTCAGTAGTTGCTCATTTCCCAAAGCCTCTCCTTGTTTGGGAACAAGATAAGCAACTAAATGTTTGTCCCCAGAAACATCTTCTCTGGCAATCACCGCAGCGTTCTGCACGCCTGGATATTGAGCTAAAATTGTCTCAATTTCTGTCAATTCAATCCGAAAACCGCGAATTTTAGCCTGATTATCTCGGCGGCCAATAAACTCAATATTGCCGTCACTTAAGTAGCGCCCAAAGTCGCCACTTCTGTAAAGGTATGACCCGGATTCGCTGCTAAAGGGATTGGGGATAAATTTCTCAGATGTTAATTCGAGACGGTTAAAGTAGCCTTGTGCAATACCAATACCACTGATGTATATTTCGCCAGTAACGCCAATTGGCAGGGGTTGCGATCGCCGATCGAGAATGTAGATTTGGGTATTGGCGATCGCTTTTCCTATAGGAATTTCTGGCCGAGTGTTACTGGCTTCACTGGCAGTTGCCGGATCGTAAACCGTGGCGGTTAGGGTTGTTTCTAGCGATCCATAGCCATTAAGCCAACGTACTTGCTTGCCAAATTTTTCTACCCAAGTTAAATAAGCATTACGTGAGACTTTTTCACCACCAACCATGACTAAGCGCAAGCTGGCTGGCAAGGTTTGTGGAGATAGAGACGGCTCTTTAACTAACTGATGCCAAAAATACGTAGGTAGATTAACAACGGTAATCTGTTGTTGAGCAATGAATGGGAAAAACTGCGCTGTAGATTGTAACTCTTGATACTGGATAATTGCAGTAGCACCAGCAATCCAAGTGGGGAACAATGATTCTATAAAAGAATTGCAAGTGATACTAGGTAAGAGTAGGAGGCGATCGCTCTGGATCAACTCCCAAGTGTCACTGATTGCTAGGCTGTGGGTGACAAGATTACGGTGGGTAATGGCTATACCATTAGGTTTTCCATTGCCGCCGGACACATACATTACACAGGCGAGAGTCTGATCTGTGGTATAATAGTCTTGATTTTCTGTTGTATGTAGTGCGATACCTTCCCAATCATTATCTAAACAGATAACTTGTAGCTGATGCTCAGAGAGTTTCTCAACCAATGAGCTTTGGGTTAACACTACGGATATTTGGGCATCTTCTAAAATGAGAGCCAGACCATCTTGCCCAGATGTCGGAACTATGGATACGTAAGTTCCCCCAGCTTTCAAAATACCCAACAGCCCCACAATCATCTCTAGCGAAGGCTCTACATAAAGACCGACGAGTACCCCCGATTTTACCCCTAGAGTTTGCAAATACTGGGCTAATTGATTTGCACGCTGGTTGAGTTCCTGATAGGTTAGTTGCTGATTTTCAAAACTTACTGCAATATTATCTGGAGTTCGTTTAGCTTGAGCCTCAAACCACTGATGGATACAAGTATTCTGCGGATAATCAGCCTGTTTGGCATTCCAGTCAACCAATAATTGATGCTCAGGTGCTGTCAACAGAGGTAATTCAGATATCGGCTGATCGGGATTAGCAACAATACCTTCAAGTAAAGTTTTGAAGTGTCCCAACATTCGCTCTATGGTACTGGCATCAAACATCTCGGCATTGTAATCAAATACCATGCCCAGACCATTATCCTGTTCCCGCAAGACTAATGTTAGATCGTATTTGGTTTTGCCATGATAGATGTAACCAAATAGAGAAGTAATAGTCAAATCAGGTAGTTGCAATCCTCCCATCCCACGACCATTTGACCAAGGAGGATTGAGGGAAAACTTTACTTGAAATAAAGGCGAACTGTTCCGACTTTGTTGTTCTGGTCTAAGTTCTTCAATTAGTCTCTCAAATGGTAAGTCTTGATGGGTATAAGCCTCTAAGCAATCCTTACGCACGCGGTCTAATAATTGTCGAAAAGTTGGATTTCCTGCTAAGTTACCCCGCATTACAAGAGTATTAGAGAAAAATCCAATCAGCCGCTCGGTTTCTACTTGTCCCCGACTTGCACTAGCAAAGCTAATCAGTAGGTCTTCTTGTCCAGAATAACGGTAGAGCAATAGCTCAAACACTGTCAGTAGAGTCATGAAGAGGGTAACACCCCATTTTTGGCTCAGGTCTGTCAGGGCATGGTTCAGCGTCTTTGATAGCAGCAGGGCAGCGCGATCGCCCCGATATGTCTGCACACCATGAGGACGCGGATGATCGTAAGGTAACTCAATGATCGGTAAATTGCCTTCTAGCTTTTGCTTCCAGTAGTTTACCTGTGACTCTAAAACCTCTCCTTGGAGCCACTGATATTGCCAATTGGTAAAATCGGCATACTGCACTGGTAAGGGAGTTAAGGGAGAAGCCAGCCCTGCCGACAATGCTTTATAGATGGTAGTGAAGTCTTGATAAAATATATCAGAAGAAGCTCCATCACAAACTATGCAGTGCATATTCCAGATTAGCAGATGCTCGCGATCGCTCAACCGCAGTAGCAGCAACCGCAAAATCGGCCCATTGGCTAGATCAAAAGGTTGATGAGCTTCTTTAGTTGCCAGTAGGAGAGCTTCTGCCTCCCTTTGTTCATCTGGTATTTGCCGCAAGTCAATTATTGGCAGCGTCAAGGAAACATCGGTGGCAATGACTTGAGTGGGCTTGCCATTTACGGCTGGAAAAGTTGTCCGCAGAACTTCATGGCGGCGGACGACTTCTCTCAAACTTTCCTCTAAGAAAGCAACATTCAGATTCCCCGTAAAACGCACCACAACGGGCATATTATTTGAGGAACTATTAGGTTCAAATTGATGCAGAAACCATATCCGTTGCTGACCAAAGGAAAGCGGCAAGTTGCCATTCCGTTCACAAGCGACAATTGGGGGAATCTGTGAACTCGCGGCTGTAGTAATTTGTTTTAGAAAGTTGACGATTTCGGCTTTTTGAGTTTTTAACTTGATGAGCAATTCCGGTGTGAGACTATCTTTTGCAGCCCGATAGCGTAAGCGTTCGCCCTCTAACCAAAGTTTGACATCGCGCTGACGTAGTTCAGAGAGTAGTTCATCTAATGTTTTCATAGCTCACCTTCCTCATAATCATCGGCGGTTTCACTATCAGCAGCCTGAACACCTTGGGTTGCCCAACGCAGAGTTTCCACTCGTTCAGCCAAATCTGCTACCGTTGGTAATTCAAATAAATTGGACATGAGGATTTCTACCTGCAAAGCTTGGCGCAGTCGAGAAACCACTTGAATTCCTAGTAGAGAATATCCACCCAATTCAAAAAAGTTGTCGTAAATCCCAACCTGCCTGACATTTAAAACCTGTGTCCAGATATCTGCAATCTGCTGCTCAATGGGAGTGCGAGGTGCTACATAATTTGCTTCCAGTTCTGGGCGGAAAGAATCAGGCTTTGGTAGTGCCCGACGATCAACTTTGCCGTTAGCATTTAGCGGCAAGGCTTCCAGTGCCATAAAAATCTTGGGCACCATATACTCAGGAAGCTGCTGTTTTAAGAATCGACGTAATTCGGAGATTATTTGCGGGCTATCTTGACCAGCTTCTGCGACAAAATAACCAACCAGCACTTTCTCACCAGGAGCATCTTCTCGAACAATTACTACCGCTTCTTTTACTGCCGGATATTGCAAAAGTGCAATTTCAATTTCACCCAATTCTATACGGAAACCGCTCACTTTTACCTGATTGTCAATCCGACCCAGGTATTCAATCTTTCCATCTGGCAAATAGCGAGCTAAGTCTCCACTTTTATATAAGCGTGATTGAGTATCTGAGCTAAAGGGATTGGCAATAAATCTTTCAGCCGTCAGATCCGGGCGATTGAAATATTCTCGTGCTAAACCATCGCCACCAATATACAACTCACCTGTGATTCCAATTGGGACGGGTTGTAAATGGGAGTCTAATATATAAACTTGGGTATTAGCAATGGGGCGACCAATAGGAATAGAAGCCCCTGGCTTTAGTGGTGCTGTAATCTCATAACAGCAGGTAAAAGTTGTACTTTCTGTCGGCCCGTAACCATTAATTAGTTTACAGTTTTCTACTGTGTTGATAAATTTATGGACATGGGTAACGGATAAAACATCACCACCTGCTAACAGTTGATGTAAGGGTTTTAAAGCATCAATTTTTTCATCGACTATTAGATGGAATAAACCCGCCGTTAGCCATAAGGTTGTCACCTGATATTGCTGAATAAATTGCCCTAATTCGTCTAAAGATGGCGTATGGGGAGGGAATATTATTAGTTTTCCACCATTCAGCAAACAACCCCAAATTTCAAAAGTTGAAGCATCAAAAGAGATAGGACTAATTTGTAGAAATACTTCTTTGTTAGTGAGGCTTACATAGTTAGTTTCTTTGACTAATCTAACTACACCTTGATGGATAACACTAACACCTTTGGGCTGACCTGTAGAACCAGATGTGTACATTACATAAGCCAAGTTCTCAGCCTTGACATTACTAATTAAATTCTCTGGCGTTGGTTGGTTGATAGTATCCCAGTCAGTATCTAAACAAATTACACTTGCTGCGTGAGCAGGTAGTTTGTCAATTAGCTGTTTTTGGGTCAACAGTAATTTGATCTGGGTGTCTGAAAGCATGAAAGCCAAACGTTCTTGCGGATACCCAGGATCTAGGGGGATGTAAGCTCCACCTGCTTTCAGAATCCCTAAAAGACCTACTACCATTTCTAAGGAGCGATCGACGCAGATTCCCACAAGAACATCTGCACCTACTCCTAATGTTTGCAGGTATTGGGCTAATTGGTTGGCGCGAATATTTAACTCTCGATAAGTAAGTTGCTGTTCTTGAAATACCAACGCCACAGCATCAGGGGTGCGTTCTACCTGCTCCTCAAATAACTGATGAATACATTTATGGTGGGGATAGTCTGTTTGTGTCTGGTTCCATGTTGTTAATAACTGTTGCTCAACTGCTGGTAAAATTGGCAATTTAGCAATACTTTGATTAGGGTTAGCAACTATTCCCAATAACAAAGTTTCAAACTCTGCCATCCGGTGGCGAATAGTGTCAGCGTCAAATAAATTAGTGTTGTACTGACATTCCAGGGTCATCTGACCACGTAATTCCGTAGCATTGATGAACAGTTCAAAATTCTCGAAGGAACGGGGGTTAGAGAAAAATTCTACTTCCAGCCCAGTGAAGGGAAGTTTATCACTATCTAAACCCTGATCGATATTAAATGTAATGGGAACTAAGGGAATACGGCTAGAATCCCGTGCCAAAACTAATTTTTTGACCAGACTACCAAAGGTAAATTGTTGATGATCGTAAGCATCTAATACAGCCGATCGCCGCGATCGCAAATAGTCGCTGAAAGATTTTTCGCCATCAATCTGGCTACGCAATGGTAATAAGTTTACACAGTGGCCTACGAGATTATATTGCCCCAAAGCAGCTTGTCCGGCGGCTGGAATACCAACAACCAAGTCGTTTTGTCCTGTCAGACGGTGTAGCCAAACCTCAAATCCTCCCAGGAGAGTAGTCATAAAGCTACAACCGAGTTTTGTCCCTAGTTGTTTGAGGTTGGCAACTAGTTCGGGGCTTAAATGCCAATCTTCACGGGCAGCATTAAAGGTTCTGAGTGGTGGACGGGGGCGATCGCTGGGGAAATCTACAACAGGTACAGTGTCAGCAAATTGTTGTAACCAATATTTTTCTGTAGCGATCGCTTCTGGACTATCCGCCTCTTCTTCCTGCAAAATCGCATATTCACTTAAATTGTCTGGTTCTTCTAATTCAGGAACAATACCCTGTTGCAAGCCAGAATAAAGTTTACCCAAATCTGGCATCAGCACTGCCCAAGACCAACCATCACAAATAATATGATGTGCTGTCAAAGTAGCTAGATGCTCCTGCGCCTGCAATTTGACAATTTTTGCCCGAAATAGCGGCCCATGTTCCAAATCAAAAGGTTGCTCTACCTCTTGTCGCAAGATACTAGCTAATTTTTCCTGTTGTTCTTGTGGTTCCAGGTTAGAAACATCAATAATAGGGATTTCAATTTGCCGAGAAGCAACAATGCAGAGTGTATTGCCATCGGTGCTAAAAGTTGTCCGTAGTGCTTCATGACGTTGTACTAACTTTTCCACCGCAGACTGGAAAACTTTGACATCAAGTTCGCCTTTTAGTCGCAGAGATTGGGACTCGTTATAAGCACAATTGGCAGCATCCCCCATTTGTACAGAAGCCCAGATTTCTTTTTGTGATTCTGTGGCAGGGGCGGTTAGAAGTAATTCTCCATCTGCAAATGGATCAAAATCAACCGCAGTTAAACTGGATTGGTAATCTACAGGTAATAAGCTCATAAAATTCTATTATTTTCTCAGTTTATTCAAAGTAAAATTTAATTTTTTCTTGTCAAAGTATTGGCATTTAAATTCATTGTTTAGCCAAGATTGTAGACTTTAAATAATTACGCATTGGAACCTCTACAAATCTATATGTCAATGATGCAGCCAATATGATAATCATAAGAAATACTCCTAAAGATGTCAAGGCTTCATATTCTGTGAATCCTTTGCCAAAAGCATGGTGGAATTTATAAATCCATAATGTTTTTAACAATTCTTGAACAAACCAATGAACCATGTAAATCGAGTAAGATATAGTCCCGAAATACAGCATCAACCTTGAATTTAAAAATTTTGATATTACACTATTATTGTTGATAGATACAGCTAAAATTAGGAGAGAAAAAGCTGGTAAAACTAGCCAATCATGAAGACTACGCCAATAAGTCCAGTAGTAATTCATAATCAGAATTATCCAAGTTATAGCTATAATTGCTAGTAAGTTAAGATTCAAATAATTTCTATAATTACCTCTGTGATAAATTTTATAAGTTATAATGCCGAGTATGCACTCTAGCCCGCACCTAGCTATGGAAGGTATGCCAATAATACTATCTAAATTTCCACGGGTAAAAGCAATTAGTAGTAATATACTGAAGAGAGCAGAGACATAAATTCTTAAATCATTTTTCTCATTATTTCGTAATAATAAAAATAAGAGAAATGGAAATATACAATAAATAACAAACTCTACACTAATTGACCAAGCTGGCTCATTCCAATAAGTATCGCACCAAAATAAAGGTGGGCAATTTAAGTCGAATGCTTGAAGAAGGAAAATATTAGCAAAAAGGGCAGTTAAATTAAATTTGCCAGTAAAAGCAGAATTATTTAGTAAAAATAGTTTTAAAATTTCTAATCCGATAAATAGAGATAAAATAAATATATGTAGAGGATAAATTCTGGCAAAACGCGACGATAAATATGAACGATATTTAGATGAATTAACTTTTAATGAAAAATCTTCAATATAAACGTGGGTCATGATAAAACCACTCAGAATGAAGAAAAAATCAACCCACAAATATCCATTACGAAAAAAATTGCTATATGCTGATAAAGTTGAACCAGTTTTAGATAAAGTGTAATATGAGAAATGATGTACAACAACAACCAAAGCTGCAATACCGCGCAGAGCGGTGAGCGAATTGATTTGGTTATACATTGATATTTTTGGCATTGAATTATCTCAAGAATATAAACAGTTAGATATTTTTAGGATAATCTTGATGGTTTTATGAGATTTTTGAAATACAAGTTGTTCACCCAATTATGGTTTTGGTGAGCATTGCCCACACTATTTATAAAAATCATTTTGCTATATCAAATCTGTCAAAAGTTTAGCTTCTAATTTCTACTATGATCTTATTAAGACTTACTTGAACTAGGTTTAAGTACATTATCAGTTAATATAAAAAGCCCTAATCGATGAGTATTTAATATTTGCAAACACAGTGAATTTTTGGTGTTGCTGAATTGGAGTAAGAATTGACATTTTTTGATATGACTTCATACTTGCAATCAGCAACGCCAATTTTTTAAAGCACTTAGGAAACACTTGCAACTTGTAAATACTTCCCAGGCCGCTCGCTATCGGGGATATACCAAGCGGGGTTGCCTTGGGGATCTCGTCCTAATTTGGCATTAGGTTGCGGAGGACGATTACGTAGGCTGTTATTGGTAACTTCGCTGTTTGTTACTTCTATGGGCGGTGCAGACAAAAAGCCAGCAGACTGCATTTCGGCAATACTTTCTTTAAAGGCTGCCATTACAAAAGCTAGATCGGCTTCGGAATGAGCTGTTGTCAAGAAGCAAGGACGATGATCCCAAGTATGCACTCCCTTATCCCGCAGTAAATAAAATAGTAAGTCTCCGTAAGGAAACTCTGGTGCAGATTTCACCATAAACAGGGAGCCGAAGTTATAAGCTGTATACGGAGCCTGAACTTTCTGGAAATAGCCCATAAGTTCCGCTACAAATTTATCGGTTCTGGCATTGAGATTTTGCTGCAAGCTGGGGCCACTCTGTTTTAAATGTTGAAGTACTGCTTTGGCGGCTGCTAGTGCTAAAGGATGGCGGACAAAAGTTCCGGCAAAGTAAGTCACGCCAACTTCTGGAACTGAGTCATCCCCAAACTGCCAAAATCCACCATCTAAAGCATCCATATATTGCGATTTGCCAGCAATGACTCCAATCGGTAGTCCACCGCCCACAATCTTGCCGTAGGTTGCTATATCAGCTTTGATACCAAAATGTGCCTGAGCGCCACCTGGATGAATTCTAAATCCGGTAACGATTTCGTCAAAAATTAGAGCAATACCAGCTTCTTCAGTGAAATCACGTAATTGCTGAAGGAATTCCTTGGGCTGGTATTCAGGGCGACGGCTTTGCACAGATTCAACCATCACTGCTGCTAACTCATCAGCCCGGCTTCTAAGGATTTCTAGAGACTCAGGTGAGTCGTAGTCCACCACCAAAATGTTCTCTACCATTTCGGGTGGGATACCAGGAGCAGCAGGAATTGACCGGAGTTTTTTTGTCCCCCGAACAATTACTTCATCCAAAATACCGTGATAAGCTCCAGAAAAGATGGCGATTAAGTTACGCCCTGTGATGGTGCGTGCCATCCGCATCGCTCCCAAAACCGCTTCCGAACCTGTGTTGCAGAAGGCTGCTCGGTCAAAGTTGGTCAACTCACACATCAGCTTTGCCACTTCTCCAACTAAGGGAGTCTGCGGCCCAATTTCCATGCCTAGTTTCAGTTGTACTTCAATTGCTTCGGTAATGAAAGGTGGCGACCAACCAAACAAATTCAAACCAAAACCATTGCTTAAATCGACATATTCATTGCCATCAAGATCCCAAAGTTTAGAACCCGATGAACGAGACGCTACGATGGGATAAACCATCTCTTTCATCGTCGGGTTAAAGCCAGAAACAGTTCTTGGATCTGCCAAATAAGGGCGATGGGATTGAGTATATTCTTTGGATTTTTTAGTCCGTTGTGTGTATCTTTGAATAATTTTGTCTAGATAAGTTCGTTGTTGCGTTGTCAGAGTTTTAGTCTGGGTTTTTTCAATTCGAGCAGCCGCACCAAATGCCTTTTTAGGGCCATTTGATTCCGTGTCTACCGATGCAGGTGATTCTTTGCTCGTTTGAGTCGCTGGGATAGATACGGCGTTTTGTGGTTTGACACCATTATTTTGAGGTGTCGCTGCAGGTACAACTGGGATTGTTACAGGTTGACTGTTGTTACCCAATAGTGCCAATTGCTGACTCATGATTTGTAGCTGCTGATTAATCACATTTTCGAAGAAACTGGATGCAGCAGGTTGGGCAGAAATCTGAGGTGCAGATCCATTTGTATGAACTTCATGCACTAGCAAAGTGGGTGATGTGGTTGCAGGTGCTGGTAATGGTACTTCTGGAATGGGTTCTGCAACAGTTTCTGTTAATCCTAATGCAGATAAAGTTTCGGGAGACAAGGCTGGATTGATAAAGTCAGCCAGTGTTCCTAAATTGGGGTAAATTTCTAGTAACTGCCTAAGTGTTACCTTTACTTGAAATTTTTTCTTTAACGCTAGCCCTACTTGAGTCAGTGATAAAGAATCTAATCCCATTTCTAAAAATGTTGTCGAATCGTCAACACTAGCGATTTCCAATCCTGATGTTTCTTCAATAATTTCTTTTAGCAGAGGAATAAGCTTTTGCTGAGGAGATTTTATCATATCTTGGGTATTTTCTAACTGGGGATTTGAAGGTTTGGGAGTTGCTGCGCGATTGGGATGAGGTAAAGGATCAATCCAGAAGCGTTGGCGTTCAAAGGGATAGGTAGGCAGAGAAATTCGTTGTCGCGTTTCCCTTTGATAGAAGTTGCTCCAGTCAATAGATACTCCTGCTAGCCACAGTTGTCCTACTGCCTTGAGTAATGCTGTCCATTCGGCTTCGTTCTCAGCGTTATCGCCCAGAGAAGCGTAGGCTTTGCCCGCCGTAGGCATCGCTATCTGTTGTTTAATATCTTTTGCTTGTTGGCGGGCTAAGGTCGTAGTTGTGATTCGCGGCCCAACTTCTAACAGTACGCGTTCTGGTTGCTGCCATAAGGTTTGTATACCCTCCGCAAATCGCACAGTCTGACGTAGATGTGTAGCCCAATACATCGGATCAGTTGCTTGCTGGGCTGTAATCCAGTCGGCGGTAACTGTGGAAACAAAGGGAATTTGAGGAGGTGATAATTTAACTTTCCTAACTACCTCAGCAAAGGGGGCTATGATGTCATCCATCATTGGGGAATGGAAAGCGTGGGAAGTGTGTAAACGGCGACAGACGACTTCTTCGCTTTCTAGTTGTTTTTGTAGAGCCGCGATCGCTTCTGTTGGCCCAGAAACTACACACAGGGAAGGGCCGTTAATTGCGGCGATCGCTAATTCTGGACTCAATCGCGGCTCTACCTCTTTAGCTGGTAAGCGCACTGAGAGCATGGCCCCTTGTGGTAAGTCCCACATGAAGCGACCGCGATTTGCAACCAACATCAGCGCATCTTCTAAGGTGAATACACCCGCAATACAGGCGGCGACAAATTCGCCAATGCTGTGACCAATCATCGCTTGGGGCTTGACTCCCCAACTTTGCCACAGTTGCGCTAAAGCGTATTCAATGACGAATAATGCTGGTTGAGTAAAGCAGGTTTGCTTTAGGGCGATAGCCGCAGTTTCGCGATCGCTTGGCGCGGGATATATAATTTTTCGTAAATCACCGCCCAGTAATGGTTTAAGGATTTCTGCACATTCATCTACTACCTCCTGAAACACAGGTTCACGGTTGTAGAGATTCAGTCCCATATCCACATATTGCGACCCTTGTCCGGGGAACATGAAGGCAACGGCTGGATTACGGATTTCTGTATGGCGGGTATTTACTTGATTGGGATCTAAAGATTGTAACGCTGCGATCGCATCTGTGATGTCGTGACAAACTACACTACGTCGATAATTTAAGGCTTTGCGCCCTCGCTGTAGGGTATAAGCTACATCGGCTAAGTTAATTTCAGCATTGTACTGGAGATATTGCTGCAAATTTACTGTTGCAGCTTCTAAGGCTGTGCTAGTTTTTGCTGAGAGCAACAATAGCTGCTGTGGACGAGAAGATCCAGAATTTTGAATGTGTGGCGCTTCTTCCAGCACAATATGAGCATTAGTCCCGCCAACACCAAAAGAACTTACACCGGCTCGTCGCGGAGTTTCACCTTCTGGCCATTCAGCTAGTTTGGTATTTACATAGAAGGGGCTATTGGCAAAGTCAATCTTGGGATTGGGAGCCTCAAAATTTAAGCTAGGTGGAATCTTTTTATAATGCAGGGCAAGAACGGTTTTAATTAATCCTGCTACCCCAGCAGCTGCAACTAAATGTCCGACATTGCTTTTCAGAGAGCCGATCGCACAAAATTGTTTAGCATCTGTATGCACACGAAATGCTTGCGTCAGCGCTTCAATTTCAATGGGGTCGCCTAAAGGTGTAGCTGTACCGTGAGCTTCAATATAAGAGATGGTTTCTGGGTGGAAGTTGGCATAAGCTTGGGCCATTGCAACGGCTTCTGCTTGTCCGTCTACGCTAGGAGCCGTAAAGCTTACTTTATCAGCACCATCATTATTAATACCTGAACCACGAATTACGGCATAGATGCGATCGCCTTCATTGAGTGCATCTTCTAAACGCTTGAGGACAACTATTCCTGCGCCATTGTTGAACATTGTGCCCTGAGCGCTGGCATCAAAGGGACGACAATGACCATCTCCAGAGAGCATACTGCCTTCTTGAGCCATATAACCGCTATTTTGAGGTGTAGTCATAGATACACCACCAGCTAAAGCCATATCGCACTGATAGCTGCTTAAGGCTTGACAAGCTTGAATAATTGCTACTAAAGAAGTAGAGCAAGCTGTATTAACACTGACAGCCGGGCCTTTAAGGTTGAGTTTGTAAGCAGCACGGGTGGTTAAAAAGTCTTTTTCATTTGCTAACATGGTCTGGAACTCGCCGATGCGATCGACAATTTCCATACGTCCAGAAATATGGTTGGCAAAATAAGTATTTTGACCACAACCAGCGTATAAACCAATCAAGCCATCGAAAGATTCTGATTCATAACCAGCATTTTCTAGAGCTTCATAAACCAACTCTAGAAAAACTCTAGCTTGTGGGTCCATAACCACAGCTTCCAGTGGATTAATGCCAAAGAAGGCTGCATCAAAAGTTTCTCCCCCAGGAATGATTCCTCTAGCTTTTACATAACTGGGATCTTTGCAAAGGTTCGGGTCAATGCTGGGATCTAATTCCTCATCTTGAAAAAAAGTCGTTGACTCTAATCCCTCACACAGATTGCGCCAAAACTCATCGACATTGCCAGCGCCAGGAAATCTTCCTACCATGCCGATAATGGCAACACCATCAATAGGATCTTGATTATCTGAGGTTTGCATATTTACCATTGCTTAAACACCTTGTTGATGATTACGGCGGCGAGCTTGAGCTGCTTGTTGGCGTTGAGCGCGATTTTGCAGCTTGTCATGAGACGGTTGGCTGTTCTGGTTTGAATGCAAATATTTTGCTAAAGAGCCAATCGTTGAATACTGAAATAGCTTCACAGCAGGTAGTTCAATACCAAGTTCCTGTTTGACTCGCGCAGCAACTTGCAGAATTGAGATTGAAGTTCCTCCCAAATCAAAGAAATTATCATCAATCCCAACGCGATCGATTTTGAGCAGTTCAGACAAAATACCTGCAAGCAAACGTTCTAAATCGGTTTGGGGAGCAATGTATGCTTGTTCGAGTTGCGGACGTTCTCTACTTGGTGCTGGCAATTTATGTCTATCTACTTTGCCATTTGCGGTTAGAGGCAGTGATTCTAACATCACAAACGCTGATGGCACCATGTAATGAGGTAGTTGCTGCTGTAAAAAACTACGTAAATTATTGTGTGTATATTTGCTGTTATAGTGAGGAACAATATAAGCAGTCAACTGCTTTTCACCTGTTTCATCCTGACGAGCTAAAACAACAATTTCCCGAACATCAGGATGTTGTGCAATCTCCCGCTCGATTTCCCCTAGTTCAATTCGGAAACCGCGAATTTTTACCTGATTGTCAACCCGACCTAAAAACTCGATATTGCCATCTGGGAGATAACGAGCTAAATCTCCAGTTGTGTAAAGGCGGGTTGCTAAATTGCTATCAAATGAGTGAGAAATAAATTTTTCAGCAGTCAATTCGGGGCGATTCAAATACCCTCTAGCTAATCCATCTCCAGCAATGTACAATTCGCCAACTTCTCCAATTGCTACTGCTTGGAAGTTGTTGTCTAATATATAAACTTGGGTATTAGCAATTGGGCGGCCAATAGGAATAGATACACCTGGTTGCAGTGGCGCTGTTATAAGATGGCAGCAGGTAAAAGTTGTATTCTCAGTTGGCCCATAACCATTAATTAGCCGACAGTTCTCTACTGTTTGGAGAAACTTCTGTACATGGGGAACAGATAAGACATCGCCACCCGCTAAAAGTTGACGCAAAGATTTTAACGCATCAATTTTTTCATCCACTATGAGATGGAATAAGCCGGCTGTCAACCAAAGAGTAGTGACTTGATATTGTTGAATAATTTGCCCTAATTCTTCTAATGATGGTGTATGAGGAGGGCAAATTACTAGTTGCCCACCGTTAAGTAAGCAACCCCAAATTTCAAAAGTTGAAGCGTCGAAGGAAATAGGAGCAAGTTGCAGAATTATTTCTTCAGCCGTGAGGTGAGCATAATTAGTTTCTTTGACTAGCCTAACTACACCACGATGGATAACGCTAACCCCTTTCGGTGTACCTGTAGAACCTGATGTATACATGACATAAGCCAAGTTTTCAGCAGTGACGTTAGTGCTTAGGTTCTCTTTTTTATTTTGGGCGATTGTATGCCAATCTGCATCTAGGCAAATTACAAATGCTGTATGAGTAGGTAATTTAGCAACTAGGTCTTTTTGAGTTAATAGTATAGATACCTGGGTATCTAATAGCATAAAAGCTAAACGTTCTTGTGGATACCCTGGATCTAGCGGTACATAAGCTCCACCTGCTTTGAGAATAGCTAAAAGTGCTACAACCATTTCTAAGGAGCGCTCTATGCAGATACCTACAAGAGTTTCTGCTCCTATACCTAGTGTTTGTAGATATTGTGCCAGTTGATTAGCACGACTATTCAAATCTCTATAGGTGAGATGCTGATTATTAAAGATTAATGCTACAGCATCAGGTGTTTTCTGAACCTGTGCTTCAAACAACTGATGAATACACGCTTGCTGAGGATAATCCGTTTGAGTCTTATTCCACTCGATCAGTAGGTCTTTTTCGGATTCTTTCAAGATAGGTAATGTTAAATTATATCGTTCTAAGTTATTATCTGATGATAATGATGTTTGACACTCAGTTACCAGAAATTGATTTTTATTTTTAGCTAATGAATCAGTTATTGCTTTCATATTTTATTTCCGCAAAAAATATATCTTTTTGCAAAACTTGTAGTTTTTAAGTAGTGCTGCATTTTTAACTCAACAAATCTCAAGTTCAACCATGCAGCTAATGTTACTACTAAACTATACAAAATCAGAATTATTACTGAGTGAAAAATACTAAGGTTTGTTCTAAAATTCATATTGAAAGATACTTTTATATAGATATAGATTTTTGGATAAACCACTAAACTATGTAAGTGGAGTAGGATATTGTTTCGAGATAAATAAGTAACGATGAATTATGATGTTTGAAAACTAAATATAGCTCCAACACCACGCAAGGTTTGTTTAAACACTAGTATTTTTAATTACATTTTTTAGTCATATTTTTAATTTTTAAATTATATTTCAAGACTAATTTCACAAGAAATCATGCCGCAATCCTATAATGTTTATATGAAAGGGCACTGACTCTTAGATTTAGTTTTTTTATTTTGACCTATTTCCTCAAAATCTGAGTTATTTTCAATACATCTTCATTGAAAATTAAAACTTTAGAGGTGATTTGCAATGAGAGTATTAACTGTATGTTCGCTTATTTGAGAGGATAAGAAGAATCAATGCCTTGATGGGCAAGCAAGACAGCGATTTTAACAGCTGATAAGCAAGCAATGGAATCCGTTTGGAGGTAGGTTGAACTCCAGGCTATGACCATCAAAATTTTTTGTGCCCTAATTCTACTTATTAATACTTAATAATTTCAGTATTTTATAGTATAAAACAGTTAGGACTTATACAATTGGCATAAATCTTTGCAACGCATCAGTAGGTTGTAGGGGCGTACAGATGTACATCCATGTCTAAGTATTTGTATCATGTATATTGTAAAATTAAGCTGTTCTACATTTAACTTGGATGATTAGGGCGGGCATCAATACTTTTCGGTTAAGGGGGAAAGGGGAAAGGGAAAGGGTTTGAATTTACTTTTCCCCCAAGCCCAGTAACCTTTCCCCAGATCAAAAGAGAGATTGTTGGGTTTATCCGAAAAGTATTGGGGGGCATAACTAGAACAGCTTTAAGAATCACAGGATAAAACAGGATATTAAAGGCGAGGGAGTATTACTCCCCCGCAATAGCCAACTTACTACAGCTTAATTGTTGAATTTAAAGCTGTAATCGTAATCATCATTTAGGTTAAATTACACTAGCTGAGAAAACGAAGTCATTTGCTGTTAGGCTTGTCGATGTAACTCCAACCAATGAAGCCAACTCTGTATTTCCGGCTTTCACCAGAGTATCGCCACCCTGTTGCAATAGAGTTAAGGCACTAAATTGAGTAACACCAATACCGCCCAGCCCGATTTTATCAATGCCGATCGCAAAATCAGTCACGATGTTCTTGCTAATTGGCAGACTAGCGTTAGCAATCCAGAATTGGTCAGCACCAGCACCACCAGTTAAGCGATTGCCACCTCCTTGATCGGCAAATAGCACATCATCGCCATCACCACCAAACAGCGAATCATTCACACTGGAGAAGAGTTTGTCATCTCCAGAACCACCATATAGACGGTTATTGCTACCGTTACTCTTGAGGGTATCGTTACCTGAGCCACCGAAGGACAGTTGACGCAAACCTTCAACTACTGTGAGAGTATCAGCACCTGCTGCCCCAAACAAATTATTACTACCATTGGCTTCCACTACGGTAATATCGTCATCACCAGCAGCACCATCAGCACTAGTGTTGTTAGCAGGGCCATTTACACCAATCAAGACTTGATCGTTACCATCTCCTGTGGACACTGAAGAGCCACTGCCGACTAGCACCGTATCTTCACCGTTACCAGTCACGATTGTGTTCCCTTTAGTACCTTCTACAAAGTCTGCGCCGTCACCTGCAAATAAGGTTTGATTTGGCTTGAGGGTGACATCATCACTATTAGTAGAAGCAAATTGAAGGTCTAGTGTTGTTAGTCCAACAGTGCGACCATCAAACCCTGCGGCTGTAAAGTACTGAGTATTGCCTACACTCTGAAAATCCAGAATTATTGCTTGGCCATTAGCAGTTTCTTCCGAAGTCAAGACTTCTTTAGTGGAGAGAACTGTATCCGGGCCTCCCACCAACGCTTCTGTAATGGCACGACCTTTCAAATCGCCATTACTGGGAATATCTAACCCTAAAATACGAGCAAGTGTAGGCGTTACATCAGCATTACTAACAGGTGCATAGTCCACATAGCCTTGTTTAAAATCAGGGCCAATAGCCTCCATGTTATTGAAGGTATCACCTCGACCAAAGCTGCCATGCATTCCCTGTCCTTGCTGCAAAGTTGTATCAGCAATTTCGACCTGAGTTTGAGGGTTGTTTGGGTTGCTTGGATCGGTGCTAAAGGTTTTGAAGTTGATAACTATAGATGGAACTGGTGTTTTAGCATCACCTTTTAGCCCGATCGCACTTAGTGGTAAAGCACCTGGGATGTCTCCATAGGCATCGTCTACAAAAATCCCACTGATGTAGTCTTTTTGTGAAAGCAAATCCACTACCTGTTTGGCTAAGTCAGCATTGCCATTGGGCAGATAAATCAAGTCAGATCCACCATTGGCAGCTACAACTATCTTTGTACCTGGATCAAGTTGACCATTAATTACCTTACCTGTACCACCAATTACACCATTCCCAGAAATAGGACGTTGACCCTTTGTGGCATCAACAGTTGCATACTGGATCTGGTTGAGGTTTGGGGGAAGGGTTGTAGGGTTAGGATCGTATAAGGGTAAATCTAGATCGTGAGCCAAATCAATTGCAACAAAACCTGCTGGTAGAAATCCCGGATTTACACCCTCATAAGTTTGAGTGGCAGCATAACTTGTAGTTTTTGTGCCTTGGCTATCAATAGCTTGTTTGCTGATGGTAGAAAAACCGTGGTCGGAAGTAATAAAGACATCAGTAGTCTTGTCTAAGCCAGTGCTTTTAAGATAGTCAAGAAGTTGCTTTAAATTATCATCAGCATTTTTGACCCCAGCTTTTGAAGTAGGGCCATTAATACCTGGTGTCAAGGTGTTTAAGCTATCACCCTGATTATGTTGAGTACCATCAGGATCTCTTGACCAGTAAACCAATGCAAATGGTTTACCATCTTCCTGAAACTTGGGTAAAATTACTTTGGTAGTGGCATCTGCAAAATATTGTTGTTGAGCCACATTGGCATTCAGAGTGCCAGGAGTTGTATTATTACCAGCTGGCTGGACTCGCGGTGTCGGTTTTATATCCAGACCAGCCGCTTGTAAACGAGCGACAATATCTGGATCGAGTGGAACACCAGAAGGTGAACCGGCGGCTGTAGGCGGCGGGGTTGCACCATTTGTAGTGTCATCAATAATAATTGTATCGGGAGTAGGAATAGTACCTGTAGTACCACCTTCTCGGTTAACTTGGGTGACATCTTGGATGGCAACTGGGCCTAGTTTACCAACTGCTGCTGTGTTGAAACCCTGCGATCGCGCGTAAGCTAAGAGTGACTCTTCATCTAAAAAGTTGTTACCGGGAAACTTTTCATCGATATCCCCCAGAACTGCATCATTTTCAATGAATGGTGTGACAGTACCATTAGCATTAGGACTAGGAAAACCAGTGTAAATAGTGTTGCTAAAGTCACCTGTATCGCCAAGATAATGCCCAGTTGCGATCGCAGAAGCATTCGGGGTGGTAAATGTGGGAAATAATGAATGGCTGCGAAACTAACTCCCTGCTGACGGACACTATATAAAGTTGGGGTATCAATAGGGTTTACAGAACCGTTACGCAATCCATCCGCAACAAAAATAATGACATTTCTACCGTTGCCATTTGTATCAGCCATGCTTACTATTCCTTAAGTATTGTGAGCTACGATTAATCGCAGCAATTGTGTATCTGTATGAGCAATTAATTACGCTCAACCCAAGCAAAAAATTCTTGGCTACAGAAACCTAAATAGTATTTGGCGACAAAATGCTTAGTGTCCACACAAAATGGTGCAGACAATTAAATGAACTTAACTTTGGTTACTGTCTCAAAAGATAGTTGTTCAATGTTTAAGGAAAGTTATAAACAAGTTAAGATTTTGGACAAAAAAATCCCCAACTCTTCAAGAAGTCGGGGATCTAATCCTTTAGATAGAGAGCAAATCAAAATATGATTGCAATATCACTCTTTAGAGTTAGCAAAGGCGCTACAGCTTAATTCATTTTGAACATTGAACCTAAGCTGTAAGTAAATCGGCGAAATTAAAGCTAACTGGCTAAGGCTGTCATTTGTCCTTTGTCATTGGTCATAAGTAAGGGTTTTAAAGCAGTTTGCGTTTCGTAACATACTTAGTTTTTTTCACCTCAACTTACTTAATCATTTTTGAGCTAAATGACACTAGCAGAAAAAACGAAATCATTTGCTGTGAGGCTAGTTGATGTAATTCCAACTAATGAAGCCAACTCTGTATTTCCGGCTTTCACCAAAGTATCGCTACCCTGTTGTAATAGAGTTAAGGCACTAAATTGAGTAACACCAATACCGCCCAGCCCGATTTTATCAATGCCAACTGTAAAATCAGTCACGATGTTCTTGCTAATTGGCAGACTAGCGTTAGCAATCCAGAATTGGTCAGCACCAGTACCACCAGTTAAGCGATTACCGCCCTGTTGACCAGCAAATAGCACATCATCACCATCGCCACCAGATAGGGAATCATTGATACTGGAGAAGAGTTTGTCATCTCCAGAACCACCGTAGAGACGGTTATTGCTACCGTTGCTAGTGAGGGTATCGTTACCTGAACCACCGAAGGATGATTGACGCGAACCTTCAACTACTGTGAGAGTATCAGCACCTGCTGCCCCAAACAAATTATTACTACCATTGGCTTCCACTACGGTAATTTCATCATCACCAGCACCACCATCAGCATTAGTATTGTTAGCAGGGCCATTTACGCCAATCAAGACTTGATCGTTACCGTCTCCTGTGGACACCGAGGAGTCGCTGCCGGCTAGTACCGTGTCTTCACCGTTTCCAGTCTGGATTGTGTTCCCTTTAGTACCTTCTACAAAGTCTGCGCCGTCACCTGTGAATAAGGTTTGGTTTGGCTGAACGATAATATCATCACTGGTAGTAGAGCCAAAATTAATTTCTTCTGCTTGAGGTTGACCTAAGCCAGGAGCAAGATTAAGGGGCTTCTCCAACTTCAGCAGTAAAATTTCATTGTTGTCTATGACTGGATTTTCAGGATCATTTCCAGGACGACCTGTAGAGAAGGGATAATTGTTGTCATTAGCAACCAAAATGGTATTTTTGTCAACAACTAAAACATTTTCAATTGTGACAAATGGGAAGTCAAAGGTGGTTTTGCCATCTCCATTCAGGTCGTTGGGGTCTTGGATGTTTAACAAGTCTGCAACTTCTTCTTTGGCTACATAACCATTGGAATCTGCTTTAGACAAGTCTATTTTGTAGATCCGCTTGAATTTAGCTGAGGCTCCTTGACCACCATCCCGCTCAATGACAAGATATTCATTGTCATTAATGACTGCTAAATCCCCGATCGCATTTGCAGCATTATCCAATCTGTAGTACAGCTTTTTGTCAGTGTACTTGTGGCTGGCGAGGTCAAATTCGTTAATCCGCAACGCACCAGGAGTATCGCCTTGAACTGTACCCTCTAGCAGCATATAGAGCTTGGTTTTGCTGGCGTTAATTGCTCCACCTTCAAAACCTTTGGAGCCACCCAAGTTAGCAAAGGCATCTCCTGAAAGCACATCGGGGTTTTGTGGCGATCGCACTAAGTTATTCTGAGGATCGCTCAAGAAATCTCGGACTTTATCCCCTGTCTCTGGGAAGTCTGTAAATAGTGCATCTACGCCTAATTGAAAGAACTGCTGAAATTCTAGTTCTGGATTGCCTTTGTAATCTGCTGCTAAATACAGGTCTTCATCGCGGAAGGTATAGGGATGAACCTGTAAACCTGCATTATGAGCATCTTGAACTAAGGTAGTGGGAGATACCAGCGTTCTGTCAGCATCATTGACTGTGCCGTCGTTGTTGACATCATCTGCCAAACCATCGTTATTAGCATCAGTACCTTTGACACTAACAATCATTCGCTTCCAAGGGCCAATGCCATCAGCATAGGTAGCGATTTCAGCCAAACCTTCTGGAGTTCGTAAATCGCCATAAGTGCGAAGGTCGTCACTGACTCTCAAATCATAAGGACGACTTTCGATGAGCGTACCATCTAACTCAATGCCTGCTGCATCTAGAAGTTGAACCAGGGGAATATCTACACCTGCATTAGGCATAATGCGATCGTGGAGATCCTTGAGATTACCGACTTCAAAGGATTGGATGAAAATCCGACTGGGATCGGTGAAGTTCTCAGCCTTGAGTGTATCGATGAGGATTTCACTGATGTTTCGGTTAATTTTCTCCGTAGTGCCTACATAAGTAGCTTCTTCGGCAAAATAGGTGGGATGCTTAGTTTCAGGATAGATGCCAATTTTTTTACCTGTCTCAGCTTCTACTTCCTTAACCAAATCGATGATTTCGGCGAGGGTGGGAATTTCAAATTGACCATTGAAGGATTGGTCGCGGAAAGGTAAACGTTGTATCGCACCTAAAGTCTTGATTTCTTCTAAAGTAAAGTCTTCAGCAAACCAACCTGTGATTTCTGTTCCATCTAGACTGACTGTTTTCTTGCGATCGGCGAACTGTGGATACTTGGTAATATCGTAAACGTCTGTGGTTGTATTGCTCAGATTGACAGTACCATCAGCGTTCAAAATTGCCAAAGCAGGTTCATGGCGAGCAATTAACACGCCATCTTTTGTAACTACTAAGTCTGGCTCGATAAAGTCAGCACCATCTTCAATTGCCCTTCTGTATGCCTCTAAGGTATGTTCTGGAAGATCGCCACTAGCGCCTCTGTGTCCAATAACTTTAGGTGCTTCTCCATCTAGAGTTTTGAATTGGTCGGGTGTAGCAATGGGAGCTTCCAACAACTTACCACTGGCATCAAAATGTAGCAGGTAAGGGCCAAACTCATCTCCAACCCAAATTGTGCCGTCTTTATCAAAGACGAACGATTCTACATCAAAGTCTGCACCAGTCAGTAATCTTCCAGTAGTTCCTTCATTCACAATTTGGAAAGGAACCTTGTTATTAGGGTCAGACAGTTGAATGTAATCTAAAACTTTAACAGTGCCATCGCCATTTTCTGTTCCCTTAAAATTCGGGTCTACACGATTGATTCGTAACAGGAAGTCTTCACTATTATCTTTGCTACCGTAGCCATTATCTGACAGGAAGTACAAAGAGTTGCTGTTAGCAAATTGAACACCGCTAAAACCCTGAATTGGCTGTCCAGGGAAAGGCCCGGTTCTGCCATTGGCTGAAATTTCTGCACCAGAAGCCGGCCCATCACTATAGGTATCAGCAGGTAAAGAAGCAAAACCTACTAACTCAACTTTTGGCTTTATTGAAGCAAACATCGTTTGGTAGATGTGGGTTTGATCATTTAAACCCGCAATTCCCGGAATATCAGAACCGTAGGCGTTATAACCTTTACCCACCAAGCTATTTAGAACTTCAGAACCAGCACCTTGGTAGTAAACAGGTACGGGACGGTTGGTGTGAGTTCCCCAACCATATTTGACAGTAGGATCTGACCCCCAGTAATGTCCAACTTCTGCTGGGGTATCTAAATTAGTTAATGCTTCAGCACCTTGATTTTTTACTAAAGTCGGAAAATTACCGTCGAGAGTCAGGTAGTGATCGTGGTCAGCAGTAACGATTAGTAGGTTTTCATCCCAACCACCATTGTTGTTAATCCAGTCAATTGTTGATCCAACTGCCTTATCGAAGTCCAAAGTGGTGCCGATCAAGTTGTCTATGTTGTTATCATGGGCAGACCAATCGATATCGCCACCTTCAACCATTAACCAGAAACCATCGGGGTCTTTACCTAATACGTCCAATGCAGCATTTGTCAAGTCATTGAGGGTTGGATTTTCGTTAACCTCTTTGGCAATGAAAGATGCATCCGTCTCTCCAGGTAGCAGTGGACGTGTAGTGTCCACTTTGGTGTTATCTCCTTGGTTAGCGAAAACGCTGAACATATCTAAACCAGTGGTGCTGTAGTCGCCGTTGGCAGAACTGACAGGCAAGTTACCATTTTGACCACGCGCACCATATAGACCGAAGAGGCGATCGCCTTTTTCTGGATCGATTGTCGCCGCAGTTTCAGCTAGTTTCTGGGCGGCATTCTCACCCCGCTCCAAAAAAGTGTAATCGTAGAGGTTGTTTGTGGGTTTAGTACTAAGTTCTGTGTAGGTAGATTGGCTAATGTATTCATTGCTTGTATTCGGCTCAACCTCCGATGGTAGTAAGTCTCCAGGAGCAGAAAGCGGGTGTCCGCCACCAAGTAATACCGTCGGTTGATAGACACGGAGTTCTTGTTGCAGAATGTTGTCTAATGCCGGATAGTCACCATCATACTTATTGCGACGGTTAACGTTGGCAGCAGCAGCACCAGGTGTTGCATGGTCAATAGGAACTGAAGTCACCAAACCAGTAGATTTACCAACTTGGTTCGCCGTTTTGAGAATTGTTTCTAGAGGATTCTCAAAAATATCAACGCCAATAGCGCTGTTGTAGCTCTTGACCCCAGTGTACAGAGTTGTAGCGGTGTTTGCCGAGTCAGGATAGCTGTACTTAATATATTCAGGGTCATTACCCGGAGTCCAAGGGTTAGCGCCACCTCTGATAGGGTCATAACCTACTAGGTTCCCAACAGCACCATCACTGACTTTTGCACCACCGGCTGGGGTATTACCTGGGTTAAAAGTTGGATCAAAGGTGAAACCAGGACGAAGCTGGCTCTCTCCGGTAATGGGATTGGTATCGTCAAGAGCTGAATTACTAGTGCTAAAAACTCCATTACTACCAGCGATCGTTGTCCCGTAGGTAGTTGCTAAACCGTAGCCTTGGAGTGTTTGAAAGTTGAGTCCTTGACCCTTGCCTTGGGTATAAAAATCACTTAGATTAGCACCTGTCTTACCATTTTGAATCTCTTTGTAGATGGACGCAGCACGAGCCATTTCCCAGCCCATACCATCCCCAATCATTATGATGACGTTCTTAGCCATGAAAGAGAATCTCCCTGTGTTTAATTGTTGAGATGGTCTTCGCTCCAGTGGAATCAAAAAAGTAATATGGTGAGGAAAAACTAATAGTTTTAGGCTGTAAATATGTAATTGACTTGTCAGCTTGTTGAGTCTGAACTATTAAATATCAACCACCACTACAATTGACATATCACCAGAGCATTTAAGTATCAAAATTAACAATGCAATTGCATATTAATTAACATACATAGTAAAAGTTGTGAAAAAATTGTGGGCTGGTTAAGAAATCTTATATTGCAATCTTGTACCTAATATGCAACTAACAACTTCCTGCATATTTTTAATGATGTGAAAAATTATTTTTTATACACTGACATGATTCATCGTTTGTCACTTTCGTCAGATAATAATTTCTTTATAACCCTTATCTTTAGATGCTTTTGCAATAATAATTGAGTACAGCTTCATTCACTTTAGTTGTGTAATGAAGCTGTAACAATCACGCTAGGTGAACAATTTAAGCCACAATACTGGCAGAGAAAACGAAGTCATTTGCTGTGAGAATATTTGATATAATTCCCAACAATGAAGCCAACTCTGTATTTCCGGTTTTCACTAAGGTGTCACTACCCTGTTGTAATAGTGTCAGGGCACTAAACTGAGTAACACCAATACCGCCAAGCCCAATTTTATCAATGCCAACTGTAAAATCAGTCACAATGTTCTTGCTAGTTGGCAAACTGGCGTTAGCAATCCAAAATTGGTCAGCACCAGTACCACCACTGAGGCGATTACCACCACCTTGACCAGCAAATAGTACATCATCGCGATCGCCACCAAATAGCGAATCATTGACATTAGAGAAGAGTTTGTCATCTCCAGAACCACCGTAGAGACGGTTATTGCTACCGTTACTCGTGAGGGTGTCGTTACCTGAGCCACCAAATAATAATTGGCGAGAACCTTCAATTACTGTGAGAGCATCATCACCTGCTGCCCCTAACAAATTATTACTACCACTGGCTTCTATTACGGTAATAACATCATCACCATTGCCACCATCAGCACTGGTATTTTGAACTGGGCCGTTTTGACCAATAAATATCTGATCATCACCGTCATTCCCGGAAACTGAAGAGTCACTGCCTGCAAACACAGTGTCATCACCATTTCCAGCTTCGATTGTGTTATCTTGAGTACCTTCTACAAAGTCTGCTCCATCACCTGCACTAAAGAATTGTCCTGGCTCAAGATTGACAGTATCGCTGTTGCTAGAACCAAAACCATTGGGGAAAGTAGGTTCTATAACTGTCAGATTATTGGGTAATTCGAGAATGCCGAGTTTTTCAGCAGGCGTATTACCTGTAATATTGAAGTCGTTGTCGTTAATCAAGGCTAGGGTGTTAGGTGATACTAATGCTAGACCTTCTAATTTTTCCACCCCGGTGTAACCCAACTGAGCAGCATTAGCGATTAGGCTCTTGGTGACAGGGGTAATATTGGCAGTAGCTAACTCCGTAGAGGTAAGTTGCTCAATAGTTTTACCAACTGGCAAAGTAAAGTTAGCAGGGTTATTAATGTTGGTCGCCCCAGCCAAATCAATTTGGTAAATTAGTTTATTACCAGCAGACGTACCATTATCATCTCGCTCAACTACTGCAAATTTGCCGTTACCCAAGGAAACTGCATCGCCAAGCTTATCGGTTGCTGGTAGACCTTCTAGGCGATATAAATATTCTCCTGTTACCTGCTTGGTGACAATATCAAACTCTAGAATTCGCAGATTGAGAGAAGCTTTGGAGGTCGCATCATTGGCAACATCAGGATTATCAATTGGACTCTGAATAAAGGCATATAATTTATTACCTTCCAACGCTACAGCTTCAAATCCTCGGTTATTGCGGCGTTGGGCATAAACTGCTGGCAATACCTCAGTCCCAAAAGTTCCAGATGGTTGATCTGGGTTGGGTGCAGTGGCAGTTCCTTGAGGGATAAAGCGGTCAATCAGTTTACCATTAACATCAAAGTGGTAAATCGCGGGACGGTACTCATCCACCAACCAGTAGTCACCATTTTCCGCAATTACAATTCCCTCTAAGTCAGCACCCAAAGGATCGTTAGCTAGAACATTGTTGTCTAAGTCAACGGCAATTTCATCTGTGTAGGCTAAACCGTTTCCTACAGCTTGCAAGTTAGGCAATCCCGTTAATGGGGTCGTCCCATCTTGGCGAAATAGCTTTGTTCTGTTGGTAATGCTGATTTCACCTGTGGTGCGGTTAAGTTCAAAGCTAACTATTTCTGGTTGGAAGTCGGGTAATAAAAATGGTCTGTTAACACCATCAGGTTCTCCATTGGGGCCACGGTCTGTGTTGGTGACAAATTTTAGGTTGCCATTTGCTGCAAACCCTTGGAAATATAACCCAGAGAAACCACCCAAGAAAATATCTTGATTTTCAGAGGTTGTGCCTAACTTGGGTAGGTTTTCAAATTCATAGATAGTCAGCTTGGGTTGAGCAACAGGATTCCGAGGATCGTAACTAGTGGTGTCAATATTTAGAGAATTGGGGAAGGCATTGGCTATATTTTCCCAAGGTACCAGCTTGAAGTTAGAACTGATATTTTCCTCTTCACCTTCATCACTAACTATTGTTGCAGGTTCATTAGAACCATCTTGAGTGACAAATAAACCAAATGGAAAGTTAGGCCCCAGTGGCAGGTTAATGACATCTGCGCCATCTGACTCTTGTACGCTGTCAATTGGCCCATTGTTACCAACGGCAAAATTACCTACGTATTCGTTGTTACCTTCACGAGTGTAGGCAACAAAGGTGTTGTCGCCTTGGCTGGATGCTAGCAAGTAGCCTGTACCATTTTTGCCGTAATAAATAGTCAGTCCTTCTACGTCATCGGTAAGGTAATCACCACCCAAATCTCTGACTTGATCAATTAGCTTGCCAGTTGTGCCACCGTTTGGTTCTGCTTGAAACTTCCAGATACCGACATTTTCTTGACCGATATAGAGGAAGCCGGTTTCTTGGTCTACCACCATACCCTCTGTTTGAGGATCGCGTCCCTGAATTGTCGGTACAGTGAATTCCCGCACCCGTTCAGCCCCAATTTGGCCATTACCTTTGTCAATCAATTTGAACTGAGCTATATCTCCAGTTTCTCGGCGACTGGTAAAGACGTAGTAATCATTGGTGATGGGGCTACGGTATAAAGTCAGTCCGTAAGAACTGCGAGTTGATGCGGAATAAGGAGGTTCAAAAGGTGCTGCTTGGAAGATAGTACCAATATTGCTATCGGTGATATTTTCCAGGTATTGTCCGGGAGTGGAAGGATTGGGGTTAATTTTGAAGATTGCTAGTTTGTCGTTGTTGCGATCGCTAGCTACAGCAATATCAACCGATTGATTGCCTAATTTAAAACCGTATTGCAGATCAATGTTGTTGTAGCGAATGCCACCGGGATTAACTGTCTCTAACAAATTACCAGACAAATCATAAACCCGCAGTCCACCATTTTTGACTGAGGTTAGTACTAGGCTATCGGCAGAGTTTGTGGCATTAACATAAATGGCAGGATCATCAGCATCAGCACGTTGGTCTACTGGAAGTGTTTCATCGTCCAACAAATCGGGACGGGTTTCTAATCTGGGTGCAGCAGTTGGAACTAAGTCTGCATTCAAAGTGAGGATTTGGGTAAATTGGCTCTGGTTGAAGTTGTTATCACTTACCAGTACAATCGACTGGCTACCATCTGCTAGTTTGGGGCCGAAGGTGATGCCTTCGATGTTATCTGTACCGTTAGGCAAATCCAGATCATTTAAATTTAATAGCAGGCGTTTTTGAGCAGGTTGGATAGTAGCTATTTGTTCAGTACTCAAATTATTGAGAGAATCGTAGAAGCTAATATCTGTTGATCCTTGCAAAGAAACTTCGTAAATTTTGATGGTGTTGCCTACACCTTGTGCAAAGGAACGCTCTAAGGCCAGCAAGGTTCCTCGGTTGTCGATCGCAAGTAAATCCACTAAACCATTGTCAGCAAAGCCTGTGCTAGGGTTAGGCACATCCGCGATCGCATCCGTAATATAAAGATATTCTTTTTCTGGTTGTCCACTAACCAGATTGTATTGCAGAATTCGGGATGGACTGCCACTGGTAAGCGAAGCCCTTAATCCATCTTGGAATAGTGCATTTTCGGTGGCGCTGAATAAGGTTTTCTGGTCAGGTGTAATCGTAAGGCTTTCAAAGGCTAAGTTATTGTAAACACCTGATGTCTGCGTGTCACCTGCATCTACAATACCATTGCTGTTGGTATCTTGAACTACTGGTAGGAATTTAGTGGGGACAAGTAGCGATCGCACTTCTTGCCCAGTAGTTAAGGAAAATTCTTTAATAAAGGGATTAGTAACACGACCAACAGTAGGATTTACTTCGCCTTCCGAAGAGATGAAAACAGTCCCATTGTTAGTTAAAGCAATACCTTCTGGGTCGAGGCTGTTGATTGCAAAGAAATTACTATTGCTATCTTTCAGTGGTGTGACGTTAGTAAAAGTCACCCCGGAATCGGCAGTAGTGAAGGTATAAAAACGGGCAGAGGCAACTTGAGAGCGATCGTCTGAGATGGCATAGTAGCGGTTGTTAATAGTATCGTAGGTGACACCAGATAATCCGCCTACTGGAATTGGTATGCCGTTGACAGTTCCCGCCACACTATCAGGAATAAAGCCAGTAACGAAGGTAGTTTGCCTTTCAAATCCCACACTGGGAATAGTTTTACCTGCTTGAGTCGCCCCAGTTTGCACATCTGCGAACACCAAGCGATGGTCAGAACTAGGGAATGGAAAAGTACCAACTGGGGAGAATGTTGGGTCAGTATTTAGAGGCCAAAATACTCTTGAATTGGTAATTGTCAGATCAGAGGAGGGTAGCACGTAATCAGTACGCAGGTTTCCGGGAGCCGTATCAGCAAAGTCTGCGGTGTCAAAGCTAGGATTACCTTTTTGGTTAGCGTTTGCACCACCTTGCAAGTCTGCTTGTTGGGAACCACCAAGACTGGTAGGAATGACATTAGTATTAATCCCAGGATTTTGTAACAGTTGGCGAATAGCATTGTCATAACTATCACCATCTAACGGATCTGCATTTTGATCACCCACAATCACAAAGCTTGAACCAGAAGCAATCCCGCCCGTTTTTCCATCATCATCGTAGATATAATTACTTTTTCCAGGAGTAATATAGTCTGTCCAAAAGCGGATCTCGTCGTGGTTGCGCTTACCGTTGCGGTCTTCCACGCCATCAAAGGTTGGGGGTGTGGGATGGCTAGCGAGGACATGAATTGTCTCTCCGTTTACTTCGATGGGTACATCCCAGTGACTTTTAGAAGAAAGGCGTAGAACTGCTAGTTCCTCCTGAGAATACCAATCATTTGCCTGTGGTGTTGTGGGATCGTCGGGAAGCAAAGCATTGGGCATATCCTTCCAGAGGAAGTTTTGGAAGGTGCGGATATTGGCGGTGTCGATGGGATATTTGGACAGCAGCAACATCCCGTATTGGCCAGGGAAATCACCAAATCCGAAGGCATCATCGCCGTATCCTGCTGTACCTGGGGTTGTAACTACTGCACCATTGTTGTTCAAGTCAAAGCCAGAGGCAATACCTGTGTTGGAGGAAGCAATATAGAAGTAGGGATAGTCAACGGGAGTCGAACCGTTTTGACTTATGGCTAAATAATTTTGCTGGAATAGTTTAACTGCCTCTTGGGAGTAGTCAAACTCATTAATTAGCAGCACATCTGGGTTGTTACGCTGGATAATTTCTGCAACAGCTTTTGCCTGAGCATTATTGGGGGTTGACAAATCGGTCGCTAATTGACCTTGAGTGCTACGGTTTAGAGAAGCATTGAATTGGGAAAAGCGGATTGTATTATTGAGTACCATAATTTAGTGCTGGGTAGATTCAAGTTTTGCGAAGATTAGTGTTGATCTGCGGTAACCACAGAACCAAGTTGCTCAATCGCATCGCTGCAAAAATATGGAAATTCTTGAGTGTAGATGTCATTTATATTGCCAGTAAAATACCGTTAACTGCGAAGTGCGTCTTTGCAGTTTAGAGAGTTCGCAATTTCAATATGGACAATATAAGATGTGCCTTCCAAATCACTGTATTAGAGATTGTTAGAAGACAAATACATAATTTTTTGCATGAGTTTTCAATTGGGCGATCTCAAAGTATACTGTTCAGATTAAGAAACAGATAGCAAAAGGTTAAGATAAAATAATTGTAGGGTTAGAGATGTTTTTTCCACAGCAATTATTCTCAGTCATATATCCCAATAAGGTTAAGTTAAGAAAAATAGTAGGTTGGATTGAGCGACAGCAAAATCCAAAAAAGGATTGATAATGTTGGGTTTCGTTCCTCAAACCAACCTACATCTGATCCTATATATGTCTTTCTTTAATTAAGTTTCAAGTTGTTTGAAAATTGTTTCACTGTGACTTGAGGTACTTTTAAATTGACCTTAACCACCTTTAAATTCATCGGATAACTTAGAGGATTTAAAAATTTTTATACCAATAATAAGACTTTTCAAACATCCTCTTAATGATAGATATTTCACCCGATATAAAATAAGGTGGGCTGTTTACCCACCTTAATCTAAATCTGTATTTTAAGATTACCGCGACAGAAAAAACGATATCTTTTAGTTTTGGCGAAATTGTTCTGATATGTTGAGTAATTCAAACATTAGCGGAAATTACCAGGTTTTAAGCGAACAGAGTTAGGCTGAGACTGACGACGAACTGCTACTCCATTCCGCAAATTGTTTCCAGTACCGCCATCTTTGCGATCGAGGAAAGGTTTTAGATTAATGCCACTTCTAGATGAACTAATCCGATTATTGCCACTCCCTAGAAGTGTACGTCCTAAATTATATAATTCATTCCCTCCACTACTGCGATCGCCATAAGTGTTAACGGCTATAGTCTGCTGTCCGTTGTCAGCAGTAGTCAAGTTCTGAAAAATGCTATTGCGGATTACAACAGGATCTTTGCCACGCGGTACTGTCAGCACAATTCTACAGGTTGGGTTAGCTTCTGTTGTAACGCAGACAATATTTTCGTTATTTTCTACAGATGTCTGAAGTTCTTGTAAGCCATCTGGACGATACAGTTCTAAGCGACTGGCAATTGTTGCACAACGTCTTTGTGCATCCCAACCACCGCCCAAAGCCGCAGGTGCTGCCCAAGGAAAGAATTGTCCTGGTTGGCTTTGTGGCTGATACATAACGGTGGACTGACCGTTGTAAGTCTGGCAGGTAAACCGAGTTGTACCGTCAGATGAGGGTGAAGGGGGTATACCTGTTGATGTGTCTATTGGGACTGGTGCTGATGTCCCACCTGATGGGACTGTTGGTACTACTACACCGTCGCCAGTAGAGTCATATTGTGCCATTGCTGCCGAATTGCCCAGACACAAAGATAAGCCAATACTACCCAAAGATATCAATCGCAGTAGTTGTGATGACATAAATCATCCTCCAGTAGAAATAAGTAGGGAATTGATAGTTTAAGTGACGAATAATTCTCTATTTTGATTCATTAAAAACGCTATTTTTTTTCTTCTCTTGCTTTTTTCTCTGCGAGTAGCTTTTTCACCCGTGCTTTAATTTCTAGATGACGCTCCACTCCTTCATAGGCGTAACGGTTGTAGCTATTACGGGTAATGAGGTTTTCTAAATAACTAACTCGCTCATTGCCGCCTGGGTGCGAAGATAACCAACTAGGAGGAGCATTTTTTTGCTGTTTTTCTAGCGTCACCATTAAGTTACGCAAGCCATCAGCAGCGTAGCCAGTGGCAACAATTAGGCGTGTGCCGAGATTATCTGCCTGACGTTCCATGTCGCGGCTGTAACTGAGTGCAAACAGTTGACCGATAGTGCCGCCTAGAGGTAGATATTGGGTAACGTTAGAGATCAGGTTGCCTTCGCTGACTAATTGAAAAGTGTGGGATAAAAGTACATGGGATAATTCATGACCCATTAACCCAGCTAATTCTGCTTCGGAATTAGCTTTAGCGATCGCACCTGCATTAATAAAAATTTTACCCCCAGGTAATGCAAAGGCGTTAAGGCTTTCCTCTGGAATCACAAAGAATTCGTATTTAAACTCGTCCCGTCCTCCTACCTTCGCCAATTTCTGTCCAATTTCATTGACGTATGCCAAAATATCTTCGTCTATAATTACACCCAGCTGTTTTTTTGCCTGCTTTGCCACCGACTCACCTATGGCTCGTTCACCTTGTAGCAGCATGATGGTAGAGTCAAGGGCAGAAAACGGCCCAAGCAGACTGCCAGTGACGGCATAACCTAAAGCACCTGTAATAATATTACCGAGGACATTGCCTCTAATTTCTCCTTGTGTATAAGATTTGTAACGGTTCAGATTTTCTTCTGCTAGTTTTGTAAACTCAGGCGCTTGGGGATTTTTCGGGTTGAGAATAGCAAATTGACGCGCCGCCAAGGACGCTTCCATCCATTTTTTATCACCAGCTAGGGCTGTAACTCTAGCTTTAATTAATTCTGCTTGATCTGGATACAGCGAAGAAGCCCGTTCTAATATATCTAATGCTTCTTTAGTGCGATCGTATTGTTTCAACGCTTCAGCATATCGAATATGGCCAGGGATAAATTCAGGATATTGCTCAACTAACAGTTGCAGAGGTACTAAAGTTTTTGTTTGCAACTTTTGTGCTATCCCCGCCTCTGATTCTCGCCAGTAGACTTTACCTCCTGGGGATAGTTGCGTGGGGTCGAGTATGGCAGCTTTACGCTGTTGATTATCTGATGTTTTACCAAAAGGCTGCTTAACTTCGCGGTAAATTTTTTCCGCCTCTGGGATTTGTCCCGCCAGATAAAGTTTATCCGCTTCTATAAATTTTAGCTGACGGGTGAGTTCTTCCGGGCTGAGTGGGGGTTCCTGTGGCGACTCTGGCTTTTTCGGTTCAGAAACTTCAGGCGTAGGTTTTGGTGCTTCTGGCGTTGATGAACGTTGCAGCGCTTCCCGTAACTTTTGGACTTTAGTTGTTTCTGAATTGGGCTTTGTCGTTTCAATAGTGGTAGAAGCAGCAGGTTCTTGTGCCAGAAGGGGTGAAGTTGCCTGCGTTAGGATTATCAAAATTGATGTAGCAGCTGAAAGTAATACCCACTTCCAAGCTGGCAGTAAAGACTTCCAGATTCGTTTCATGCTTGGGCCCACGTATACAAAAGGCTCTTTTTTAAATTTTATGAGCAATTAGAAAAATACGCATATAATGATGTATTTTTTGTGAGGCAGTATGCGGAACTGCGAACTGTTCGGTGATGCGGCGCAGCACTTATTTGCTTAAACTGAGTCACTCAAATACTTGAAAATTTTGCTTATAAGCTAATGAGCATTTAAGTTGCATAACACCAGGGCTGAAGCCCTTACTACAAGCGAATCAGTCTGGAAAAATGAATGACGATTAGCTTATATCAATACGGTTCATTTAAGGGCTACTGGCAAAAATTTTGGGGTTTTGAGACGCGATAAATCGCCGTCTCTACAAGTGTTTTGCTCATATCTGAACTGTATTGGCTTATATATGCTATTGCAGATTATTTGGGTCAATACCTTGAGATTGTAAATAGGCAATTAGCCGTTCTTTTTGCTGGCGTTCCTGTTCGGCACGCTGGCGTTCCTGTTCAATTTGTTCCACCGCCCAAAGCAACAAATTACCTGCCTCATCCCACCAGCGCAACCAGTAACCAGTTCTAGCTTCCTTTGTTCCTTGCCAAGTTCCCAGAAATAAACCCATTGAATCAATCCAATGACGACCATTTTCATTAGGTTGCTTTAACTCGTAGCGGCTGTTTTCGAGTTGGTAAAATTCTAACAAACCGCCATTTGGGTCAAAAATTACATAAATTGGAACTTGAAGAATCTGCTCATAAAAAAACCATTTTCCTGGTGGATAGGTTCGCTTAAAAGAGTATTCTCCGCCCTCAGTGTCAGAAAGAAATTCCATCACAATTGCCGGAATATCTCCATCTAAATTGGGTGTATAGCTTTTGCGTTCTCCTAAAACTTGATTTACCGATGGCACATAAACCCAGTCGGGTGCTTTAGCAACAAATTGCCCGTTTATCGTTGCACAAAGTCCAAAATTCGAGGCTATTAACATCTGCGGTTGGATGAAACCGTTTATCTCAAGGCTTTCGCGCAAAGCACCAGCTAATAGTGGCTGACCTGTATTTTCCACTGGTTCATCCTCTAGGTGAAAATCTGCGGGCAACGCTTCCCAAGATATTACCAGTTCTGTTGAAGATTTAGCTTCACCAAGTTGGGTTGTCATAAACACCCCTTTTATTGATTTGTCTTTATTTTATGAGCGATCGCATTTATTCTACAACGTCGTAGTTTGAGATGCGATTGCACAGCAGTAAAACACAAAAAACCCCGGCGAAACTAACCGGGGTAAGAGAGAGAGGTACGAATGACGATGAGATACAGCGATACCGAAATTGAAAATCTTAGCTAACGCTAAAACCAATTAAAACTAAAGTTGTAACAATTAAAGTAGCAAAAAGACTTTGTAAAACGTATTTACGTTGTTCCCAAATTGCTGGGTACTCGGCGTAGTAAACCTTGGGTTCAGCTGCGTAGTTATTGAGAATGCCGTCTTCATTTACAGTGGTGTACATATTTTTTTCTCTTCTTTTGTTTACTTATGTAACTAAATTTAACAGAATTGTTACGAAACGTCAAGAGGACTTGACAAAAAAGGGCTGATTATTTTAGTAAAAATAACTTATCAGGCATAGGGAACTGAGGTGAAGCTACCCCAGCCGCCGAAAATGCCATATATTACGCAATTTTTTAAATTGCAAAATCTAAAATCCAAAATTGTATAAAAATAGAACTTACGCAAAACTACACGCGGTAGGGGCAATTCATGAATTACCCCTACCGGAAAATAACGGTTTGGGCTATCTATTTTTGGCGTAAGTCCTGAAAGAGTAGAGACAATACGGTTCGGTTAAGGCAAGAGACGCGATAAATCGCTGTCTCTACAAAGGACTTACTTATTAGACATCTCCAGAAGTTAATTATGCGTTACCTGAAACCCTTTTAGAGACGTTGCATTGCAACGTCTGTTCATTTTCACCAGATATCTATTGTAAAGACGGCGATTTATCGCGTCTCTCTAACCATCTAATTCTTCATCACTGCATCCAAAAGCACATTGGCATCAAAGCGGACTACATCGGTGCAAGGTAGCCCGGTTTCTGCTGTTATTTGAGCGATACTTTCCTCAGCCGCAGCTTCATCTAAATGTGCTGTGTTAAGTGCTATACCCACTACAGGCACACTTGCAAAAGCGCCACCTGCACTAGCAACGGTTTCATAAAGACGAATTACCTCTAGTAAAGGTGGAATTATTACATGGGGATGATTGCGGACATGAACTTGTCCCGCCCGATGGACTAACACCAGTTGAGTTGGTTGGGAACCACGAATCAGGGGTAGAGTTGCCGTTGAACCAGGGTGTAGCAGTGAACCTTGTCCTTCAATGTGCAAGATGTCATAGTTTTTGCCGTAGCGCATCACTACTTGTTCCACAGCACCAGCAGCAAAATCTACCCGCACGGCATCTAAAGGCACACCATCTCCTTCTAACATCACCCCAGTTTGACCTGTAGCGAGAAATTTAGAACGCCAGCCCCGCAGTTTTGATGCCCAATGTAACTGTAGGCTAGTTGACATTTTACCGATCGCCATATCGGTTCCCACTGTCAACACCCGCCGACACGGAAGCGTGCGGGCTATTCCACTAGCCACACCTATATTAGGCGGCTCTTTGCGGACATCCCAAATTAGTTGCCCTGGTTTGAGCAGTGCATTTAAGTCGGGTATATTTGCCATTGGTGTATGCAAACCGTTCACCAAGGACATCCCAGCTTCTAAAGCATCTTTGATTTCTAACCAATAATCATCTGGGATAGCACCACCACTTGGGGCAATGCCTATTACCAAAACTTCTGGCTTGTACTCTAGGGCTGCGGCTACCGATGCCACAATTGGAACATTACGCTTGATACCTGTTAATTCTGTCAGAGATTTGCCAGCACATTCGCGATCGATGACGGCTACAATTGGTGCTTCGCTGTAACGTAAAATTGCGAGTCCTGTTTTGCCGTGAGCCCCAGTAGTTCCTTCATGTAATAAGATAGCTACTCGTTGATTAAGTGGTAGACGCACTGTGTTTTACCCCCAAACCTGGTAAATCGTTTAGCAAAACTCTACCTTCTTTTAGCAATGCACCTGTAAAAGGATCATCGATTAAGTTGAGGTGACTGTCTAAATCTAAATAATCAGCTAGTGGCGCTAGCTGTAATGCTGCTGTATTAGCTAGGGAAGTATCAGAATAGCAACCGAACATTACTTGCAACCGATATGCTCGCGCTGTATGTACCATTCGCATCGCTTCTGTTAGTCCCCCTGATTTCATCAGTTTGATATTAATACCATCCACGTAATTTGCCAAATCGGGAATATCAGAGCTTGTGAAGCAACTTTCATCGACAAAGATGGGCAAGGGAGAGTGTTCTTTGAGTTTTGCTAAACTTTTTTCCTGACCCCGTGGCAATGGCTGTTCTACATACTTTATACCCAATTCAGCTAGCCAATTGCACATTGCGATCGCATCTTCTAAACTCCAACCCCCGTTAGCATCAACAAAAAGCTCTGGTTCCGGTGCTTCTTCTCGCACCGCTAAGAGCATTTTTTTATCTGCATCTATGCCATCTGGACTGCCTAACTTCACCTTAAAAAGGCGGACATCGGTAAATTGTAACCAGTCTCGCGCTCTTGCGATCGCACCTTCAGGCGAATTAATCCCTATTGTGACTGAAGTTGGTACTATTTGATTGCGATCGAGTCCCCAAATTTGCCACAAAGGTAAACCTACACGCTTACCTAACCAGTCGTGCATTGCCATATCCAAGGCTGCTCTAGCAGCAGAAGGAAGATGGTTTTGTATTAAAATTTGCTCAATTTGCTGACGTTGTAAGGGGCTGAATGTTTGCAACAGTGGCACAACTTGCTCTAGAGCATTTTTGATTACATCAGTTGATTGCCGATGATTACCTACACCAAAGGGCGATGCTTCCCCCCAGCCTTCGATACCATCATCTGAAATTCTCACCCATACATTCGTTGTCTGTGCCGTTGTACCTCTACTAATGGTCAACGGAAATCTTTTATTTACTGTAAATAAATTTACATTTATTTGCATACTAATTCTGTATATTATGTTATTGCAAAAGCAAGTGTAAGTTCAAAGTTTAGATTATCGGATGTATCTGTTATACTTTTTTACATTCATTGCTTAGTACTAAAGTTTTTATACATAATTCTATTTTTTACTTGATTTATGAGCAACTTAAAAAAATGGAAGACTTTAAAATCAAAAATGGTTTTAGATAACCCCTGGTGTCAGGTGAGGCAAGATGAAATAGAATTGCCCAATGGCAAAATTATAGATGATTATTTTGTCAGTATTAAGCCTGACGTGGCGATGGTTTTACCTATCACTCCTAATAGAGAAATTATTTTTGTCCGTCAATACAGACACGCAGTAGGTGAATTTTTCATGGAACTGCCGGCAGGAAATTTTGACCCTACAAAAGAGAGTGCAGAAGTAGCAGCAATTAGAGAATTTACAGAAGAGACTGGTTATATTGCCCAAGAATTTAGAAAAATTGGAACTCTATACGATAAGCCGAGTAAAGATACCAATCAAATACATTTATTTTTAGCAGATAATGTGAGCAAAGTTGGAGAGCAACAACTAGATATTACAGAAGAAATTGAAGTAGTATTAATTCCTGTAGAATCAGTTTTAGATAAAATTGCCCAAGGTGAAATTTCTGTGGCAGGAACTGTTGCGGCTCTCTTCTTAGGTTTAAAGTTTATCACTTCTCAATAATCAATATAGCTTTTTTGGCTTTAACAAGAATAATGCTTGAGATAGGTTTAAACTTTGCACCATTTGGCATTGATACGCGATTTCCCTGGCACGATTTTTATAAGTCCTTTGTTCCGCAACCTATAAAAAATATTTTTTATTACTGTACCTGATTCGATACCAGTCATTTGTCGAGCAATACGATTATCTATTTCTTCATGATCTACAAGATAGTCCATGACTAGTTGCTCATACTGTGGATACATTTCATACATTGAGATTGTATTTTCTGAATCTGCGTCATTAATTCCAATTTTACGCCAAGCTGCATTACTTCTTGCTCTCCCAGGAACAGCCTCAATAAGTCCCCTATCTTTTAACCTAGAAAATGCTTGCTTGATAGTTCCTTCTGAACGAATTCCAGTTTCATTTCGAGCAATTTTATTAGTAATTTCTTTAAATTTGTAGCATACAATGCAATCCATGAAGTATCGGTCAAATTCTAATCTTTAATCAAAAACACTACACTTGTGACAATAATTCCAGATGAAGCATTGGTAGTTCGGGGAGGGCGTAATAGTCCAGAGGATATTCGACGTGGAATAGGTACTCATCCCAGTGGCATAACAGGAATTTCTGTGGAATGTGCAGTAGGATCGTCAGTAGCGGAGTTGGCATCGAGTATTCCTCATGGTCAGATTGGTGTAACAACAGTTGGCAAGGTTCGCCAAGCAGGTGGTGATGTAATCCGAACATCCGGTAGAAGTGCTAATCATGCAACATTAAGGGGTTTAAACCCGCAGCAAGTTAGTCAACTCCTTACACCTACTGTTCCAAATCCAGCAAAGCAGCAGTTATAGTTTGGATCACATAGAATGATTAACCCTAGAGTTTTTGCAGATTTTCATAATGCTGATGCTGAAGGGCGTTTGCGTTTGAACTGTATTGGTACAATCGAAGACTTAGCGAATCAAAGTATTGAGCTACGAGATGGGCAGTTACTCACGATATATAGCGAGGATTTGGAAGTTAATGGAGTGGTGCAGTTCTCCGAAGAGGAGAAGTTGTGGGTTGCTGCCATTGATTGGGATCGAATCACACAAGTTGAGAATTTTGTTGTGCAGGCACAAGTTTGAGTATCCACGCCACTTAATTTTTTAGGTTTTTATCTTGCCCATTGTTGCAAAATATAATCATAAAAAGCCTCTTTATCTACCTTATCCATCGCATAAATTTTCCGACCGCCAGGAACTACTTTAGTCCTTCCCTGACTGACTCCAGTGGTGATAATTTCTGTTTCCCATTCGCGCAATTGATAATATTCTGGGTGTCCTAGATAAGCTGTTGCCAGCACATCCCAAAAATAATAATCTTGGGGGATAACTAGCGCATAACATTGTCCTGCTAAATCAGAGATGGGATAGTGGCGTTGTCGTCCCATTTTGTATACTAACTCCGATGTAACTGGGACATTATTAGTTAAATCCAAAGGACACATAATAATTTCAATTTTGGTTTGCCATACCCGCGCTGCTGAAACCGCGTCCCAATAAACATTCCATTCGGCGGAACCATCTTGTCCAGGTTCTAGACTTTTTTCTACATTGCCACCAACATTCAAAGCACCTCCCATCCACACAATTTTGTGAATCTTGGCTTCAATATCCGGTGCTTTGTCTAAAGCTACTGCAACGGTGGTCAACGGCCCAGTTAGCATCAACGTTACGGGGTCTGATGCCTCACGCAGCACCTTAATCATGAAATCTTGACCTGTTTCGGCAACTAGAGGCGTAGTAATGGTTTCGCTTTGATTGAGAATGGGGAGATGGTCAACGATAAAGGAATCACGGCGATAGAGAGTAGGAAATGGATTGATGCCGCGCACAGTGCTTTCTGCTACCGAGATATGAGAAAATCCCATCAAATCGAGAATTTTACGTGTGGCGCTAACAGCAGGTTGAATGTAGCAATCTGCTGGAGTGACGACAACACCAAGGAGTTCAATATGATCCATCGTCAAAAGCAGCATAGTTGCCAGATAGTCATCTACACCGCCATCGTGATCCATTAATACAAGTTGTTTTGACATAAAAGGAGATATTAATATGGATGAGTTTATGGAAGCTGCGATTCAAGAAGCAAAACAAGGCAGACAAGAAGGTGGAATTCCTATTGGTTCAGTTCTCGTCAAGGATGGCAAAATTCTCGGCAGAGGACACAATAAACGTGTGCAAGACGGCGATCCTGTCACCCATGCGGAAATCGATTGTCTCCGCAATGCTGGGAGAGTTGGCAGCTACAGAGGTACTACACTCTATTCAACTTTAATGCCGTGTTACTTGTGCGCTGGGGCTGTGGTGCAATTTGGTATTAAAAAAGTCATCGTCGGAGAATCCCAAACTTTTCCTGGTGCTAAAGAATTTATGGTATCTCACGGTGTAGAGGTAATCGATCTTAATCTTGACGATTGCGAACAAATGATGAGTGAGTTTATTGAAACGAATCCCGAACTTTGGAATGAAGATATCGGTAATTAGAGACGCGTTAATCGCGTCTGTACAAGAGTTTGGAGTAGCCCGCGTCTTGGTATACTTTTGATAGGAGAATTATGGCAGGAGCGATCGCGTAACCGCCCCCCGGAGGCGATCGCAATCTAAAAAAATACAGCAGAATCAGCTACTCATCACCCCTAACGCAGCAAAAGTGTGCTGTTATTATCAATCAGTGTAAGAGTTCCACCAGTGGCCATGCCTGGGTTGGACTGTGCTGATGCACTATAAGTCTCAATATAGCGACGCACTTCTAATGGAAACTGGGGATAGTCTAATACTGCATCTCCATCGGCGATAGTTGCCCAGAAGTCTCGCAAACTAGGAGCTAATCTTTTCGCCTGTGATAGTGGTAAGTTTAATGGAGAGTGAGTTAGTAGCTTGACTAAGAAGGGAAAAGAGCGATCGCCCATCCATTGCCGCGATGAGTGTTGCAAATCGGGGAAATCAGGGACTGACTCTACCCGATGGGATACAATTTGCAACGATTCTTTACCTTGGTTATCTCGATGAAACTCTAGCACCCGATAAGGGTGAGGATAGCTGACTAAAGAACCAGTGGTAATATCATATACTCCATCTGAGTAAGCAATATCCTGAACGTGCAAGTGCCCCGTAAATACTAGCTTGACTCCGTAGCGCTTTAGCAATTGCAACAGTTCTGCTGAATTGGACAACATATAGCGATTTGCCAGTGGATGGTTCGCTTGATTGGGCAAATGTTCCACCACATTATGATGCACCATCACCAAAACTAATTCATCAACAGATGCCGCCAGTACCTCTTCTAACCACCGTAGCTGTTTGGCATCCAAACACCCCACTTGCTCACCCTGGTCATTAAAGAAGTTAGAATTCAGTCCAATCAGCTTAACTCCAGGGAGTAACTGACGAATGTAGTACATTTGCTGCGGATCTTCATAGCCAAACTTTGTGTAATAGTAGGGAAAATCCGCAAAAGCAATTGATTGTTGATCGGCCAACATCACAGGAACGTCATGATTACCAGGAACAACATAGACGGGAAAAGGTAGCTGGGTTAAACATTGTTGTAACCAGGCGTGGTTCTCTGGTTCGCCGTGCTGGGTTAAATCTCCTGGCAACAATAAGAAATCTAAATCGAGTTGTATTAAATGTTCCAGTACACTTTGAAACGCCGATATACTGACTTCTACCAGATGAAAACGGCTAGGATGATCCCAGATTGTGTGAGGAAGTGCCAGGTGTAAGTCGCTGACTACCGCAAAGCGAAAATTGAGAGTCATTGATTTATGAAAATGTTAAAAGCAGGGGTTAAAATAAGCCTTTTCCCAAAAGTATAACGCTTGCTTTGTTTCGCTGCTCAGGAGTGCATCTACTTAATATTTGTATACATTAAACATAGATTACACGCTATGGTGACAATTAATTTCGAGGCTGAATATAACCATTAATCTACAAAAACTATTGGAGATTTGATTTTAAAGATTTAATAATCAACGATTAAGTAACTGAGCGATCGCTTCTATCTGCACGCAAATAATTCAATATTGTTATACCGATTCTGTATAAAGATGCGCTAAACCATATTTAGGTATAAGAAAAAAAAACGAACCGCAAAGGACGCAAAGGACACGAAGAAAGAAGAAGTTAAAAGGGTTTGGCGCAACCTCATAAATAAATGGTATTAGCAGCACGAAATCCGTAAGCGTAGCCCTTCTCCTGTAGGAGACGCTGCGCGTAGCTTGCTTCCACGAAGTGGTACGGCTGCGCTCAGAAACCACTTGTCGTAGACATCGCTTTCTTTGTTGGCTTCTCTGCTACTCCCCTTTTCGGTAAAATAACTTAGCAGATCAGCAAGGAACAGGTTCAGAATCATGGCTCAAGCTAGTATTGGGATTATTGGTGGCAGTGGTCTGTATAAAATGGACGCGCTCAAAGATATCGAAGAGGTGCATATTCAAACCCCTTTTGGTTCACCATCTGATGCTTTGATTCTGGGAACATTGGATGGTACAAGGGTAGCTTTTTTAGCGCGTCATGGCCGCAATCACACGCTGTTACCCTCTGAGTTACCGTTTCGCGCTAATATCTACGCGATGAAGCAATTGGGTGTGGAGTATTTAATTTCAGCTAGTGCTGTGGGTTCCTTGAAGGAAGAGGCAAAACCACTGGATATGGTGGTACCAGATCAGTTTATTGACAGAACAAAAAATCGGATTTCAACGTTTTTTGGTGAGGGAATTGTGGCTCACATTGCCTTTGCCGATCCGATTTGTAAGAACTTAGCTGCTGTGTTGGCAGATGCGATCGCATCTCTCAATTTACCAGAAGTTACTCTCCATCGCGGCGGCACTTATGTATGCATGGAAGGGCCAGCTTTTTCCACTAAGGCGGAATCGAATCTTTACCGTAGTTGGGATGCAACAATCATTGGGATGACAAATTTACCAGAGGCGAAGTTGGCAAGGGAAGCAGAAATTGCTTATGCAACTTTAGCGCTGGTGACAGATTATGATTGTTGGCATCCAGACCATGACAGCGTGACGGTAGAATTGGTAATTGGCAATTTGCTGCGGAATGCTGTGAATGCTCAAAAAGTGATTCAAGAAACTGTGCGGCGCTTGAGTGAAAATCCCCCACCGAGTGAGGCGCATTCGGCGTTGCAGTATGCGATTTTGACTCAGTTGGATAAAGCACCAGCCGCGACGAAGGAAAAGTTAGGGTTATTGTTGCAGAAGTATTTGTAATATTGGTGGTGAATTAGCCATGTCTACGACGTATTTTCTCAGATTACATCAAGAGCTAATACTGTTCGGTTAAGGCAAGAGACACGATTTATCACCATCTCTACGAACGACTGATTATTGTAGAGACGGCGATTTATCGCGTCTTTGTGATGATTTATCACATCATTGCGATCTAAAATTTTTATTATTTTATTAAAAACCTTAACCGAACCATATTAGAGCAAAAGCGATCGCTACAACGGGTGGTTCCTGAGCGCAGCCTCTCCTAGAGAAGGGCTACGCCTACGCACCATCATATTCTTCGGTGACGTACCATTATTATAAAATCATATAAGTGATAACACGTAAACATATAAGCTTTCATCAACAAACTCATGCGTTTCATCAACAAACGCATGAGTTTCATTAACAAAGGCATGAATTTCGTTATGAAGCTTTGCTTGTTCGTGGTATCTAGCAGATTTATTCTAAGTTGGGGCTGCTCATTACAGAAATCTCTCCGCGTACCCCAATCAAAGACCTCTCCCTGGTTTTACTACACAAAACCGTCCCTCTCCGACTCGGAGAGAAACTTGAACTTTAGTTCAAGGCAGGGAGAGGTTTATCACCTGCCTGTGCCAATATCATCACATAAACGTTTATCGCTCTCACTAACATTGCGGTTATTGTGCAAATAATCGCGCACCCAAGCACAACCCTTAACCATTAAATCATCCAAATTGAGATTCCACAGCTTCACCGTCTTGTCTTCACTGGCAGAGGCAATAGTTTCACCATCGGGGCTAAATGCCACGCCCCAAACCGAACTGCTATGACCTTGGAGAGTTTGTAACAGTCCCCCATTGCGATTCCACAGCTTCACCGTCTTGTCATCACTTGCAGAGGCAATGGTTTGACCGTCGGGGCTAAATGCCACGCCCCAAACCGAACTGCTATGACCTTGTAGAGTATGTAACAGTTGCCCATTGCGATTCCACAGCTTCACCGTCTTGTCACTACTGGCAGAGGCAATGGTTTGACCGTCGGGGCTAAATGCCACGCCCCAAACCTCACTGCTATGACCTTGGAGAGTATGTAACAGTCGCCCATTACGATTCCACAGCTTCACCGTGTTGTCTTCACTAGCAGAGGCAATGGTTTGACCGTCGGGGCTAAATGCCACGCCCCAAACCGAATTGCTATGACCTTGGAGAGTATGTAACAGTCCCCCATTGCGATTCCACAGTTTCACCGTGTTGTCTGCACTGGCAGAGGCAATAGTTTCACCATCGGGGCTAAATGCCACGCCCCAAACCTCACTGCTATGACCTTGGAGAGTTTGTAACAGTTGCCCATTGCGATTCCACAGCTTCACCGTCTTGTCACTACTGGCAGAGGCAATGGTTTGACCGTCGGGGCTAAATACCACGCCCCAAACCTCACTGCTATGACCTTGGAGAGTATGTAACAGTTGCCCATTGCGATTCCACAGCTTCACCGTCTTGTCTGCACTAGCAGAGGCAATGGTTTGACCGTTGGGGCTAAATGCCACGCCCCAAACCGAATTGCTATGACCTTGGAGAGTTTGTGACAGTCCCCCATTGCGATTCCACAGTTTCACCGTCTTATCACTACTGGCAGAGGCAATGATTTCACCGTCGGGGCTGAATGCCACGCCTAAAACCTTATCGCTATGACCTTGAAGAGTTTGTAACAGTCGCCCGTTGCGATTCCACAGCTTCACCGTGTTGTCTTCACTAGCAGAGGCAATGGTTTGACCGTCGGGGCTAAATGCCACGCCCCAAACCTCACTGCTATGACCTTGGAGAGTATGTAACAGTCCCCCATTGCGATTCCACAGTTTCACCGTGTTGTCTGCACTAGCAGAGGCAATAGTTTCACCATCGGGGCTAAATGCCACGCCCCAAACCGAACTGCTATGACCTTGGAGAGTTTGTAACAGTCCCCCATTGCGATTCCACAGCTTCACCGTCTTGTCACTACTGGCAGAGGCAATGGTTTGACCGTCGGGGCTAAATGCCACGCCCCAAACCGAACTGCTATGACCTTGGAGAGTATGTAACAGTTGCCCATTGCGATTCCACAGCTTCACCGTCTTGTCTTCACTGGCAGAGGCAATAGTTTCACCATCGGGGCTAAATGCCACGCTATAAACCGAACTGCTATGACCTTGGAGAGTATGTAACAGTTGCCCATTACGATTCCACAGCTTCACCGTGTTGTCTTGACTGGCAGAGGCAATGGTTTCACCGTTGGGGCTAAATGTCACGCCCCAAACTTTATCGCTATGACCTTGGAGAGTATGTAACAGTCCCCCATTGCGATTCCACAGCTTCACCGTGTTGTCTTGACTGGCAGAGGCAATAGTTTCACCGTCGGGGCTAAATGCCACGCTAATAACCGAACTGCTATGACCTTCTAGGCGGTTACGTTCCTTGACTCCATAAACTACCTGCTGGAGTGTGGCTACTGCCAAAACGCGGGTATCTACTTCTACACTTTTATCTGTTTTTTTGAGTCGTTTTGCTACCTTCAAGCCAGCTACTAAAGCATCAAGTTCTAAATTTGATGCCATCAGATTTTGTGATTTGAGGCTATCGGCGAGAATTTCGGCATTTATCCGACGTTTATCCGCATCTGCTTTAGCGGCAGTTGCTTCTTGTTCTTTTACCTTTGCAAAATCTCGTTGCTTTTCAGCGTCTGTCTGTCTGTCCTTAGCTAATTGTTCAGCAGTTTTTGTTTTATTAAGTGCATTTGCTAACTTTATTCCCCTTTCTTCAGCTAATTGTTGTGCAGACTTTGCTTGCTTTTCTCCTTTTTTAGCTCTTTCACTCTCCTGATTAGCAATGCGTTTTTGCCTTTCTGCCTCGCGGCTTTGTTCCTCTGCTTTTTTCTGCTGTGTTCGCGCATTTCTAGCCTGGCGCTTTGCGTTATTGCGTTGAGTTTCTGCTTCTAGACGCTGTTGTTCTTCTCTATCACGGGCATTTTGGACAATCAGACGTTGGTCATTCACATACACAGCTACTCCCGTCATTAAAAACGAAAATATTACCAACACAACAACGTAAGGCAGTGCTGGTTTAAGCTGTTCCCATCTATCCCGCAAGTTAAACGGCAAATGTTTGTTAATCCATTTGTAATCAAAGACTTGCCGATAGATTTGATTCCGCACCCGCAAAACATTATTTTCCCGCCGCACCAACCCCGATAGCTTCAAGTGAGATTTAGCTAAAGACTGTTCCTCATCAACAACCGCCCGCTTACCCCGGCGAATTTCACGGTAAATAGTCAAAACCTCCGGGTCTGGTGAGCGTTTAGTCAGCATATCCCGCACAAACTGCAAATTATTGTCTTGCTCACTCATGGCACCAAAAAATGTGCTGCTAACTATTTTGTCTACATCCCTATTCTCCAAAGACGCGATGAATCGCGTCTCTACAAAGGGCTTCCGACTCTCGGCTAATAAGGCACCACAGAGACGCTGCGTTAAATATGGGTGTCCCCCCGTCCACTTCAACACCTGGACTAATAACTGCTTGGCCTCATCGCTGGGTAATCCCAATCCCTCAGCGAAGGGTAAGGCTTCCTCAAAGGTAAAATCAGTTAAATCCACACGCTGTCCGATATTAAACGGCGTGCGCTTGGCATCACGGATTAAATCGCCGGGAGTCGCTACCCCCATTAAGACAAAAGAGAGACGGTGAAATTCAGGATTAGTCGCACGGGCAACGTAGAGATAGCGAATTGCTGTATAAAAATCATCGGTAAAATCTAAGCTGAGGGTGGAATCAATTTCATCCACAAAAATCACCACCCGTTCTTCAACCTCAACCAGTAAAACCTGCTCAAAAAACAGCGTTAGCCGTTGCGATACTCCTAAATGCTCGTGTTGTTGCCACCAACTCATTACATCTGTATCAAACATGAGTTGGTCATCTAGCTTAACCAAAAAGCCAAAATACCACTGTTCTAATGTTACTTGTGCCCCCAATTCTTGAAGGTCAACAATTACCGAGCGAATTCCCTCGTCTGTTAATGTTTCTGCTGTGCGTACCATCAGGCTAGACTTACCCATTTGGCGCGGCGTAAGAACATAGGCGAATATTGCCGACCGACATAAACCGAGTAATTCCTCATCAGCTTGACGAGGAATGTAAATGCCACCACCAGCCTGTACAGTCCCCCCCACAGTGTAAATGGTTGGATTAGCCACGAAGATGCTCCCGGAAATAATCGGTGTAAAGTTGACAACGGGGAAACACTACACGCCCTTCCCGGCGCACTAAACCCGCACCCCGCAAGCGAAAAAAGATGCGCTCATCTACACAGGTGTTCTGGCGAATTACTTGGAACATACCCTGAACTAACTCCTGTTTGTTATGCAATCGAAAGAGGTGGTTACGCAGATGATTGCCAAAGGGGCCATTATCTGCGATCGCACTGGCAAATAATTCGGTAGGATAGAAGCGATCGCTAGCAACTGAGTAAAGTGCAAGTCTTACTAAGTAAGGATGTCCACCTAACAACGCCATTAATTGCTTTTCTTCGCTAGCGTTGAAGGGTGAACCATGACGGCGGTTTAAATCAGCAACCTGTGCTGCTGTAAAATCTTCTAAATCAATTACTAGCCCAACATTAAAGGGGGATTGGTTGAGATTATCAATTAGCTGGTAGGGTTCGGTGGAAGTAACCAGCGCTAAATCCAGTTGCTTCCAGATGGGATTAGTGGCGCGGCTATTGTGCCAGCTTCGCAGCATTCCAAAAAAATCAGAGCGAAAATCTGTATCAAAAACCCTTTCAACTTCATCCATCGCTAAGACAATGGGGTTGCCAAACTCCTTAAGCAAATAGCGCCCAACATAGCGAGTGCAACGCTGACTATTGCCCAAAGGCATATTCCAATACTCATCAACTTTGTCAATCATTTCCAGTTCATCGGTTAACCAAGTACAGAACTGGCGAAAGAAAAGATCAGCATTAATTAAGGCGGCTTTATCAAACAATTGGAAATCCAGCAAAGCAACCCGCTTACCTGCATTCACAGCAGTATTAATTGTGCGGATTAACAGGGAACTTTTGCCCATTTGCCGGGGGCCTTTAATTGTAATTGTCACACCCTGCCGCTCAATAGTCTCTAAGGTAAGTGCATCAGATGAGCGTTCCACGTAAAAAGCGGATTGCGATTCCATTGTCCCTTCCGGCATTTCCAGCGATACAGGTTGTGCTGAAGGAAAGGGATGGGGTAGGAGTGACGGCTGACTTATCTGGAGTAAATCTGCTTTCGATTTTTCTTCACTGATAGCCAATGCACCGCCAGAGACAGCCTGTAACAATTCTGCAATTAGTCGTGGCGTATCTTCTTCATCTTTCCAGAACGCCCAATTAATCCCATTTAAGTAAGCACTCAAGGGATACAGGAACGGTTCTTGATACGCCAGACGCACCGGGAGAATTATCGGTCGTCCTGACTGTGATTTTGCCAAGTGGTGTGCTGTCTCTATTTCTGCCACCACCATCTCGCTGCTAGTTGACAAAGCAGAAAGGAAAGTAATCAAAAAATCAGCTTGGCGGATTTCTGCTTCAATACATTCAGCCCAGCGTGTACCAACAGACATGGTTTGGTCGATAAAGACTTTGTGCTGCTGCGATAGTGCCTGGAAGACTTGCACCGCTACTGGTTCATCGGGGCTAGCATTACGCTTGTAGCTGATGAAGATGCGTTTAGCCTGTGAGTTTAACATTACTATTAACCTTGTCTTCCTTCAGCTTTTTAAGTGGAAAAGCTTATCTAATTGCGTGTTGATTTTGTACAGAAGTTGGGTAATTCTGTGCTTCGTCATCCAAGGGCATTTTTTCCCTATTTTGAGGATTAGCTGAACAAATTAGTATTTTATTCACAGCGCTATCAATTAGTTACACTCTACTACAGCGCAGTTGCAGGTAATTACCGACAGCACAAAAAAATTGCTCACGGAGCTAAAAGACTCGTTAACGGAGCTAAAAGACTCATTAGATGAAAAATAATGTAAAGACGTAGCAGTGCTACGTCTCTACAAGGATTTTAGATAATGCATATTTAATTTCTAGAGATATATATTAATAAAGTTTAAGGGAATTAAACCCCATCTCAAACCAAAACAAAGCCTGCATAGACAGGCTTTGTTTTATTAGCACCAGACTATAAGTCTGTGGGCGCTTTCAAATTTTTACAAGAATTAAATGACTAATTTCAATCAACCGCTCTCTTGACTGCATTGCCTGCATCATCAGCTGTACGCCGAACATTTCTACCAGCATCCTCAGCCCCACGCTGAACATTTGTTGTCACATCTTCGGCAGCATTCTGGGTATTTCCCTTAAGGTTTTCAATTCCTCGCTGAGTTCCCTTAACAACACCTTTGCGAACTTCTTCAGCTGAACTGCCGATATCTTCACCCAAGTTCTTCACTCTTTCACCAAGGGGTGTACCTTGTTTGTAATTTTCACCATACTGCCTTGGGCTGTCAACTGATTTCTGGTCAATATTTCTTTGAGCATTTTTGGCCAGTGCATCGGCTCTGTCATTAGCTGCCTTTTCATCTCTCGCTCTGGGATCTACATCACTAAAGTTATTCATCCCACCAGCAGGAGAATTCAGAGGATAATCTTTTGTAGGATCGTATCGTTCAATATTAGGTGCTTGAGCGCCAGGTTGTGGTGGCTGTGTTGCTATTCCTGGGGCACCACAAGCTTGTGTCAGAAAGAAGAATGTCCCTGCCAAAAAAACTGTTAAAACTTTTAAGGGACGAATGCTTTTGAGCCAATTCATTGCTTTTTTCATAGTGCTAAACTCCTTGCATTTTTGTGACTAAGTTAAACTTCAACCAAGATGGCATTTGGAATAAATTTTGCATCCCAAACATTCAGACAAAATAAGGATTCTATCTACTTACTGCTGGATTTCTTTGTAATTCAGGTCTGCGACTTGCTTCATCTGCCTTATTTTTCAAAAAGCCGGAAGCTTCTTCAACAGTCTCTTTTACAGTCTCAAGCCGATCTTGAACCCGATCCCCAACTTTTGGTTCATTCTGAATTAAACCACCGGGTTCAGGCTGGCGGAAGTCTTTATCTGTGATGAGTGGCAACTCTGCTTCTTTATTGATTCGACCTGCTGGTGTCTCAGCACCAGGATAAAGTATCTTAGATTCTCTATCTGCTGTAGCAATCAAAAATTCCAAACTTGGTTGTAAGCTAGCTTGGTCACGTCCCTGATTAGCTTTTGGGTTTGCTATTTTCGGATCGGTAGACATTCTGTAGTTGCCATACTTGTCTCCACCATTCTTATAAGGATTGTTTGCTCCACCAGCTTGCACAGCAGGGTTTTGTGGATTTGCACCTTGAGCATTTGCCCCACTACAAGCAGTGCTAACTATCAACAATAGTCCAGCTAAAAAGATAGTTAATATCTGGCGCAATCTTATTTGTTTCAAGAATACTCTCACAGCGTTCATGTAGCCCTCCTTACTGAAATATTAATAAGTTAAGTGTTTGCTGAATCATTGAATTGGTCAGCAAGTTATTGTGCTTGTTTTGGTTCGCTCAGTTTCGATAACCTCTATCAAGGATATGAATAATAAAAGGCTCTTTACCTCTAGCGCAGGCTACATTTTAATTAGTACATGAATAATATTTTTATCTAACTCTAGAGAGATATAAAATAAAGTAATATACTTTTCGTAAAAAGCACTATATCAAGCTGTTTTATACTTCAAAAGCTTTGAATAGGTAGCTGATGTACTGCAATCGTAGAGGCATTGGCCCCTTGTTGCTCAACCGTTAAATTACTAAATTCATGAAGCAATTTTTACGCTGGATAATTTTGGGCGGAACGCTGTTTTTTTTAGCAAAAGCCTTGAAAGATAATTGGATTGGAGTGACTGCTATCCGCATTGATGGGGTAGGATGGGCAATTATAGCGATCGCTACAGGCGTAACTTTACTAGCGCATACTTGGGCAGGCTGGATTTGGACTTGGATTCTGCAAGAGTTAAATCAACCTGTATCATCTCCCCAATTTATCCAAGTTTACCTAAAAACAAACATTGCTAAGTATTTACCAGGTAATATCTGGCATCACTACGGGCGAATTGTCGCCGCCAAAAAAGCCAATGTTTCTGCTGGTGCAGCTACCTTAAGCGTTTTGCTAGAACCCCTACTCATGCTAGCGGCTGCTTTAATCATCATTGTCTTATGCAGTAGCCAATTTGCGGCAGCTAATACTACCCTTGCTATTCAAGTACTACAATTATTGAGTTTAGCTCTAGTTCTTTGTGCAATTCATCCCCGGTTTTTAAACCCAGTTATTCGCTTTTTGTACAGATTGAAAGCAAAAAAGTCTGCTGCTACAACTCAACAAACTGTTCCCTTCAGTCTTAAAAGCTACCCCTTACGCCCTTTATTAGGAGAGTTGGGCTTTATGGGACTACGCGCCACTGGGTTTATATTAACTATGTCCGCGCTGGGTTCGTTGAACGTAAATCAAATTCCTTTGTTGCTAGGGGCTTTTAGTTGCGCTTGGCTGTTAGGTTTTGTGATTCCGGGTGCGCCTGGTGGATTAGGTGTATTTGAGGCGACTGCATATCAACTTTTGCAACATCACTTTCCAGCGGCCCTAGTATTCAGTGCGATCGCTCTATATCGCCTCATTAGTATTTTAGCTGAAACTGCGGGCGCTACCCTCGCTTACTTAGACGAACGCCTTCCTAAATAATAAATTAGGCAAAACTCATTTGGGTCTATCTACTTTCATCTGTGAAAACACACGATAACCATCCAGATTCAACTGTGGATTACTGCTTTGTTCTTCCATCTTAATCAAGTTATATTCTACGTTTTCTGCATAAATTGCAAACGTGATATTAAAAATCTCCATAAAATTGATTACACCTTTACATTCATCTTCAGAATAGTTTTCGTAAAAACGAATCAGATGAGCAATCCGAGTTTCTAAATGACGACGGGAATTATTACAAATTAGAATTATTTTCAAAAGGATAATTACCAATGTTAGAGCATGACCTTGACTAATTAATAAGATAAATAATGACGAAGGTTCTTTGCTGTTTTCTATTGTCAAGTAATCAATTACTCGATTACAAGTTCTCAAAAACAATTCTTTAGTAATAACTTCCTGATTATAATCCTTCTTCCATGATGATAAAACATCTATAAACTGCTGCTTCCAAGCCTCAACTGATTCTTGTTTACCTACAGAAAGAAATAGATATTTTTCGAGATTAACTTTAAATTGTTCTAGAGTTTGATTTTGAGTTTGTTTGAGAAATATATGAGCAATATTCTCATGACTAAAAACCCCTCTTTTTAAAACAATTGCTTTAATTAAACGTAGAGCCTGGTCTCCCAAAACACTAGGATTTTTATAGCGTGCTGTGCTTGAAACGGTAGATTGAGAACGAGCAATATACATTGCCAGTTCAAACTTAAATTTTTCTTTTATCTGTTTAGAAAGCTTTCTAGCAGCCTCTTGCTGCTCTATGGGATTATTTTTATTAACAGATTGATCGATTAATAAATAAGAACTATAGCGATTAGCCCAATGACCTTTAGATGATTCATCATATTTATCAGCAAACAATTTCAATTCTTGGTAGTCTTTGCTGTTGACAAAATTCTCTAACCAAGTCTTACAAATCTTTACTACTGGATCGTTATTGTCTTTGATCTTGAGATTTTCGTTAACAAATAAATTAACTAATTCTTGGATATATTTATCTTTTCGATTAGTCTTCCAATTATTAACTATAATGTAGCAACACCGCTTGAGTGTATTACATAGTTCTTGCTCATTATCATCTAAAAAAATACTGTATATCCCAGGAATATAATCTGACTCTTCTAAATCAAGACCGTCTATAAATAAACCTTTGAATTCTCGCAAAACATCATCTGGTGACAGTTTTTTGACAATTTCCACGAAGAAGCTATAAACCTCTTCTTGTGCAATTTGCACATTTATCTGGCTAGAGTTAGATGTAACACTATGGGGATTTTCCTGACTAATTGATAAACTATTAGCGTTCATTCCAGTTATCAGGACAAAAAGGCTTCCTGTTCATATTATTACCAGCTTAACCTTGGTGAACACTAGCATCAATCTATTCTTCTGAAATTCAGCGATCTTTTTACACAAATTTGATAAAATCCGACCATAAATAAAGTATTAAATCCAAATTGTTTAATACTTCATCAAAAACCCCAGTGAAATTACTTAGTCTCAATAATTGTAAGAGTATCCCTTGGACGGCAAACTACTTTACAGCCAAGCATTATATGAACTTTACTATGAAGATTATGAGATCCGACTACAAACCTTCCTTGATGAACAAGTATTGTTAGACGAAGAGTAGGGCATTACGGATAAATCTATTTGTGTAAAATAAAGTGCAGCAGGGATTTTTCTATATGAAAGTGTGCGAGTCATCCAATCCAGGAGTTTCCCCACAATGATCGCAGCCAAAGGCAACGCCCCCCACCTCACCCCAGACGAGTACTTTGCCTGGGAAGCAACCCAACTGGAAAAGCACGAGTATATCAACGGCGAAGTTTACGCCATGACTGGCGGCAGCGTCAATCACGGTCGTATCGCCATCCGCTTCACCGCCATGTTCGACAGCCACTTAGAAAATACAGGTTGCATCACCGGAAATTCTGATGTCAAAGTCAATATCTTTGGCAGTAATAACTATACCTACCCAGATGCCACCGTTACCTGCGACGATCGCGATAAAACCACAACTCAATATATTACCTACCCCTGCCTCATTGTCGAAGTCCTTTCCGCCAGCACCGAAGCCTACGACAGAGGCGGCAAATTCCGAATGTACCGCCAAAACCCAGTCTTAATCGATTACCTACTAGTCAGTTCCACCAGCATCGAAATCGACCTGTATCACAAAAACGATGCAGGCGACTGGTTGATTATCAACTACAAAGCAGGCGACGCAATCGAACTCAAAAGCATTAACCTCAATTTCTCTATTGAACAAGTCTATCGCGGTTTAACCTTTGAACCAGGGAATGGGAAATAGAATAAAAGCATTCCCATTACCCATTCCCTTCTACCTATTGCCCAATATGCTAACCCTAGAAATAGCCATTCAAAAAATCCAAGTAAAACAAGCTAGCTGTTAGGCAAGTTCACACTGAAGGTATTTATCCTAGTGAGGTAGCTATTTCAAGGCTATTGGCTAAACCAGGATGTTTTCGCAATAAAAATTTCGCGCTGCTTTAAGGGCAGCGCGAAGAGAAATTTGTTTGGAACCATAACCTTGCCACTCTTTATTGGAAGCATAAGCTTACCGTTGCGGCAAAGTTATGGGTAAAGTCACAAGAAAAGCTTTTTGGCATTTTCAATTTTTAGTGGGGGTGGAGGGACTTGAACCCACACGACCTATTACGGTCAACGGATTTTCATCCTCCCGCAGTTTTCACTGCTACCTGATGGCAATAGCCAAATCAGGTTTTGAGAATTGGACTCTCCCTTTACCCTCGACTTTACGTTAGGGTAGCTCCCGTCGGGTCTCTGCACCTTCCCTCAATTTTGGGTTTTGGATTTTGGATTGAAAATTAATCCCAAATCTAAAATCGCAAATCTAAAATTTTCGGGCTTGGCTCAGGATTGCCATGTCTGTCACCAGATTTAGGTTTCCCTGAGTTTGAGAGCTTCCACTTGAGGGATTTCTCCTTCAAGGCTCAGTTATCTAAGTCCGTAGCGTCTACCATTCCGCCACACCCCCGCAGGTGTTTGGTAATTAACTAGATATAAACCTAGTTATTTTTGGAGGCAGCAAATACCGCCTTATCTATTCCACCATCAATTGTGTCTTTTGTCCAACTAGATTGAAAATATTTTTTCTAGATTGTGCGATCGCTTCCCAAATCGGAAGTTTTATTCGTAATCAACCTAGATGAGTTTCTCATCTCGTGTGACTAAAGCATTTGTTTGCTAGTAGATTTACGATAATAGCACAAAATTAGCTTTTATCAATCAATTTGGATTAAAAAAGGAATTATGGCGTAATGATATTGAAAGCATCATGATTATACTTCCCTCAGTTTGGCTCTTCAGCCTATGATGGAAAACAGATGCTTAGACCAAAAAAGTTATGATTGTCGCCCTGCTATATCTGATTTTGGCTGGAGCTTACCTTCTGGTAATCCCCATTGCTGTATTGTTCTACTTGAAGCAGCGTTGGTATGTAGCTAGCTCCATCGAGCGTTTGTTGATGTACTTTTTGGTGTTTTTCTTTTTTCCAGGTTTGTTGGTTCTATCGCCGTTTGCAAATTTCCGACCCCAACGGCGACAAGTTCAAGTTTAACGAGAATTGGTAGGTCATAACTCTCATGCGACGGATTGACGCTATTGGAATTGGCTTAGGTGTTTTTATTGCCGGCGGCTTGGCTTATGTAACGTTGCAGCTAGTCGGTTTGGACACTCAGAAAGCTGGTATATGGAGCCAAGTCTTACTAGTCAGTGGGTTAATTGGCTGGTTAGCGACCTATTTTTTCCGTGCGGTGGGACAAAAAATGACCTACCACCAACAACGGGAACAATATGAGCAAGACTTTCTGCAAAAGCGGCTAGATGAGCTTACTCCAGAAGAGCTAGCACGAATTCAAGCTGAAATAGAACAAGAAGAGCAATCTCAGGTGTAAAGTTATCATTGGTTAGTTGTTATTTGTCCTTTGTCATTAGTCATTTGTCCTTTACTAATGACCAATGACTAATGACCACTGACCAATGACCACTGACTATTGACACTTGACTAAAATGACTGCGATTTCTGATTGCTTTGAAACCCTTGGGCGGAATCATGAGTGCGCTCTGATTCCGTTTATTACTGCTGGCGATCCAGATTTAGAAACAACAGCAAAAGCTTTGCAGGTTCTAGATCAAAATGGAGCCGATATTATTGAACTGGGCATACCTTATTCCGATCCTCTAGCTGATGGGCCAGTAATTCAAGCTGCTGCTACCCGCGCTCTACAAAGGGGCACAAAATTGGAGCATGTACTGGAAATGTTGCAAGGGATTACTCCCAAATTGCGATCGCCCATTGTTCTGTTTATCTATTACAACCCAATTTTGCATCGGGGAATTGACAAATTTCTCCAGGAAATAGCTGCGGCTGGGGTAGCAGGATTAGTAGTACCAGATTTGCCCTTGGAAGAAGCAGCAGGCTTGCTCGAACCAGCTAAGGAGATGGGAATTGATGTAATCTTATTGGTAGCTCCCACCAGCGATGCTAAACGAATCGAAGCGATCGCTCATTCTTCTCAAGGATTTATTTATTTAGTCAGCGTCACTGGGGTTACAGGAATGCGATCGCAACTGGAAAACCGCGTGTCCGATTTACTCAAACAAATTCGTGGTGTTACTGAGAAACCCATTGGTGTAGGCTTTGGCATCTCCGAAGCGGCACAAGCCCGTCAGGTAAAGGAATGGGGCGCAGATGCGGCGATCGTGGGTAGCGCTGTTGTCAAACGGTTGGCAGAAGGCACACCAGAGCAAGGATTAAATGCGATCGCCCAATTTTGCCAAAGTCTCAAAGCAGCCATCAAAACCAGCACAAATACTCCTCTTGATTAGAACGTAAAAGTAGATTAAAAAGTATAACAGCGTAGTTTTTCTATCCTTGTTTGGTAGACAATTTGACCATTATGGTTTTGAATATTAACATCAGATATCATGATGTAAAAAAACTAGCTGATACGGTCGCTTATAGTTTGAGTATTATGTGAAGTCAAGTAGGCATAATTTATGAGTGTGAGTGTGAGAGTGAGTCAGTCACAAATGATTATAGTTGCGTCGCAATTGAGGAGCATAGGCGATGAGTGAGAGTATGGCGTTTATCGGCGGGGTCGCCGTAGCTGGGCTGGCGGCTCTCGTATTGCTCAAAGGAACAAATACCCCGCTACAACCTAATTTTGCTGTTGCTCCGCAAATGCCAGGTACTGTAGTAGCGCCGGGAATACAGCCACAAATGTATCCTTACGGCCCTTATGGGCAACCAATGTATCCCAATCCGAATCAGCCACCAACCGCTACCAGTGCTGACCAACGTCTGGAGATGGAAAAGCTGAATACGCAGATGCAGCTGGAGCGTTTAAAAAACGACAATGAACAGTTGAAGTTGCAAAATCAACAACTCCAAGGACAAGTTCAAAATTTCAATACTCAGCAGCAGTGGCAACAAGCCCAGCAGTATAACCAACAAAAAGTAGCAGCACTCCAGCCGCAAACTTCTTGGTGGTCTTCACCCATGCTTTGGGCTGTGGGAGGCGCAACTCTGACTATTGGTGGTGGTGTTGTCGTCGCTGGAGTATTGGCTTTGTTCTCGCCACGGCAGCGTCCAGCCCGTACTGTACAAGTGATTCACCCCTACCAAGGAAATACGCCGCCCTTGGTTCCAGTTCGTCGCGCTGAGTTTTTGCCGGCTTCGCGGATGGAAGCAAGACGAGTTGAAGCCCCAGAATACGACGAAATGCACTAATCGGGAAAATCAAATAACAGATAAACCCGATTTAAAATCTCGTTTCCAGGTATAACCTGGAAATTTTTTTATTGGACTGCTTCTGCGAATTTAAAAGGCAGAGTCTATTTGAAAGTATTGCCAAGGATATAAACACTCGTAACTGTTAAAAGTCGCTTTTAGGAGTTTCTTTGCTATTGGGATTCTCTTTAGTGGCAGGTTGGTTAGTATCGGGAAGTTTTTGTTGGCTACTCTTCGGATTACCTTGATTTTTTAGTTGAGTTAGTGCCTGTTTTGCCAGATTTTCGGCTGCTTGTTTAAACAATGGTTCTATTTTGTTTCGCCAGTATTTAGTATTAGGCAATTTTTCTGGATGGTTTCTATAATCTAAAACTTTATCCCATTTACCATCATCTATTGCTTTGTTGATCTCATTAGATAACGCCTCTGCCTTAGCCCAATCATCTTGCCACTGGGCAATCATTTTGCCCGTTTCTTGGATACCAGAAGCAGCATTTGCTGGAATTGATTTTAAAAGTGCGATCGCTCCAACTATATCCCCTGAATCATACTTCTGTTTTGCTTGCTCTATAATATTGGCACTGTTATCACTAGGCTGCGATCGTTCTGATTTGTCAACATCGTCAGTTGACCCCTTCGGCTTTTCTGGTAAGGGAGTTGCTACATCACTAGATTTTGCTTTTGGCTTGGGAGTTGGTCGAGTAGCAATCAAGCTACTATCATTTACTGTCTTAGTTGCAATACCTTTATCGCGCAAGCAAGAAGACCATTCTTGATTATTGATGATCACGGCCGGGTGTGCCCAAGCTAAACGGCCAGATTTAAGTTTAACTTCTATCCAACCTCGTTTTGTCCGCTTACCTGTTACCTCGAAACTGGTGTTATCGGCAACTGTTTGCAAAATATTATCAGAATTTATCGAACTAGGTTCAGAACGGATATTAGAATTTCCGACGACAAGAGCCGAGCATTTGTTTACTAAAGTAGTATCCTTACCTGTAAGATTTAAAGCTAAATTTTTCACATTCGGATATACATTTGCGACTAAGGCAGCCGCACCACCCGCTAATAATATGCCAATTAATATTGGCCATGGGTCGGATTTACCAGAGTCTTTACGGACAGGTTTGACAGGATTTGCTGGTGCAAATGCAACCGTTTGCAACCGAGATACTTGAGGTCTAGATTTGGTGGATTCTTCAGGTTTCGAAAGTGTAGCTACAGGATTAATCGCATCTTTACAGGCTTGCAGTGCTTCCGTGGCGTTTTGATAGCGGTCTTTGAAGTGATAACGCACCATTTTTGTCAACACTGCCGCCAGTCGGTAGTTTACGGTTACTGATTGCTGCCAAATGATTTCGCCTGTTTCCGGGTCTTCTTGCAATGCTGTTGGCAATAATCCTGTTAGTGCTTGAATGGCGATGATGCCGAGAGAATAAATATCACTGTTGGGGCGGGGTTTACCTTGCCCTTGTTCTGTGGGCATATAGCCAGGAGTGCCAATAACGACTGTGGCAGATGCTTGTCCCCCCACTATTACCATCTGGGTACGCAGTTGCTTCACTGCCCCAAAGTCCACTAAAACTAACTTATTATCTGAGGCGCGACGGATAATATTATCCGGTTTGATGTCCCGATGAATAACGCCTTGGCTGTGGACAAATTCGAGAATTTCTAGAACTTCTTGTAATAGTTGAATTACTTGGCTTTCACTCCAGCGTTTACCAGGTGTAAGTTCTTCAGCTAGGGTATGTCCTTCAATATATTCTTGTACTAAATAAAATTCTTGGTTTTCATCAAAATACGCTAGCAGCCTGGGTATTTGGTCATGGTTGCCCAGTTTTTCTAAGGTTTCGGCTTCGCTGTTGAACAGGCGTTTTGCAGTATCAAAAACTCTGGGGTCAGTTCCGGGTTTGAGGTGCTTGACAACGCAAATGGGGTTGCCGGGCCGCCTAGTATCTTGGGCAATATAAGTTTGACCAAATCCTCCCATTGCGAGGACTCGAATTACTTGGTAACGATGGTCTAGTAGCTTGCCGATCATATTCCCTCCCCAGAGTTATTACCTAATTGTCCAGCTGGTAATAAATATCTCCAAATTTTCTTCAATGAAATCCGCTATCTTGAGAAAAGATTTAGATTAAAAACGCAGCTTTTTTATAAACGCAGACTGTTTATTTTTCTTTTAGTGCCCCTGTTTATTACCAATGCCACCGAAAATAACAAATCCAGTTGCATGGCAGCAGGCTGAAATTCTCATGCAACCTGCTTTCATTCGCGTTATCGATAATATCCGCAAGTCCCTTGATGAATCTTCTTGGACGGGAACTTACCATGATGTCCTGATTTGGCCGCCTAACACCACTGATGAAATCAAAGCATTGGTGACTGAGTTGTTGCAAGCAATGGAAACTGCAACGCCCCAAGAAGCCGATGAAATTAGAGAGACTCTTACTCGTTTGCCGATGCCCCATCCAGGATATCATCTACGTTTGCAGCGTCAACAGCAAGAAGCGAGTATCGATTTGTGGGAATTGTGTTATGAGGTGTGTTTTATTGAATACAGCCCACAGAAAGAAGCTGCTGAGATTGATACTAGTTTAATTGATGAACTGGGTGAAGTGGATTGGCTGCGTTTGGATGCTAAAGCAAAAGATTTAGTTGAACACGCGTTTGCTAAATTGCCAGAAGGATGAAGGAGGCAGGAGGCAGAAGGCAAGAGGCAGAAGGCAGGAGTCAGAATCGAGATGCTCTTGCTAGCAAGATTCCCGTAGGAGTGCGCGGACTCGTTCATAGGTTACTATGCCGTACCTACTTCGTGTAAGCAAGCTACGCACAGCGTCTCGTAAAGCCTTCTCTACGAGACGCTGCGCTATCCGCTTTTTCGGTCAGAATACCTTTTCTGCATTCTGACTCCTGACTCCTGAATTCTGTTCGATAAAATTAGTAAAGGCACGGTATAACCGTGCCCTAATTCGCAAAAAGTATTATTTTGAAAAGTTTTTTGCTTTACATTAAATTTAATACTGGCGTAAAATTGCAGACAATGAACTATTTTTACGAAGATCCATTAAGTCTGCCAAAGAATCTGTGCGCGTATCCAAGTGGTGCTTGTGTTCTGCTGGCAGAACCGTCACCAGATGTTTTGCTTTAGGTTGCATCTGCATTAGCGGCATCAGTTGTGGCTGTGGCACAAAAATTGGTTGGTTCTTGGGAAGGCGTGGTTCCAATCTTTGGTACTGGCTTTGTGCCAAGCGTGCCTGATGTCGTTTAACCTGTTTTTGGACTTTCTGCGGTTGCGTTTTCCGATTAAGCATTTTGAAAACGAGCAAAGAACCACCACCACAACTGAGGACGATCGCAGCTACCATCCATAAAGGTGTAGGGTTACTATTCTCAGAGGGCACACTGATTGGTTCTTCAACAATAACTGGGATTGTTTCTGGTTCTTCTTGTGCTACCTGTCCAGCATTACCTAAGCTATACAGGGCAAAGGCACCACCTCCTAAAAACATGGCTAAACACCCAGTTAACAATAGCCAAGGATGATGTGTTACCAGATATATCAGAACATTCGAGCTTTGTTTTAATCTCGATTTCCTGTTTGTCAGCTCTGGAGTAGCCCTTCTGAGTTGGGTTGGCTCGCGCTGTACACTCTGACTTTTTTCCATGATTACTTTCAGATTTGTACCCCTCTAGTCAATAAATTGTACTGGAGGAGTCAAGCATCAGGTATCCGTAACAAAATTTCAGATTCCAGTAGCTTTTTTGTAAAACAGAAGCTACCAAATCCGACTAAGTTTTGTCAAAATTGTGTATTTCTTATGACTTCTCGCCGTAATGCTCTGAAATCAGTTTGCTTATTTTTTCTGTCAGCTAGGAGAATACCTTTCAAGAGCAAGTTGAATTAACCGATCAACTAATTCTGGAAAGGAGACTCCACTATGGGCCCAGAGTTGGGGATACATACTCGTCGCCGTAAACCCTGGCAACGTATTGATTTCATTAATCAAAACCTCTTGTGTCGCTTCCACATAGAAGAAATCGACCCTTGCCAATCCCGCAGCATCAACAGCTGCAAAGGCTTCCAAAGCCATGTCCTGAATTTTACGAGCGATCGCATCTGGAATCAGTGCTGGAATCAGTAAATCTGCCCGACCTTCTGTATATTTAGTTTCATAATCATAAAAATCACTATCATAACTAATCTCTCCAACGACAGAGGCTTGGGGTTGATCGTTGCCTAAAACAGCACACTCAACTTCCCTGGCGACGACACCAGCTTCTACAACCAGTCTTCGGTCATAACTGGCGGCATTATCTAAGGCGGCTTCTAATTCTTGGCGCGATCGCACTTTGGCAATCCCCACTGATGAACCCAAATTAGCAGGTTTGACAAAAGCGGGATAACCTAATGCTGCCTCAATCTCATCACACAGTTTCGGAAAAACGCAAGGATTAGACCAAACTTGCGCTCTAGTTATCGCTTTATATTTTACCTGTGCTAGTCCCGCTTGCTCAAAGGCCATTTTCATGGCAATTTTATCCATCCCCATCGCCGAACCTAACACCCCAGAACCAACAAAGGGGACTTGCATCAAAGTTAATAACCCTTGAATTGTCCCGTCTTCACCGTTGGGACCGTGGAGAACGGGAAACCAAATATCCACTTGGGCAACTTGAGAGGGAGATTCCCATTTACTTAGGGTTTGGGCTTGAGGATTGGATGTCAGATTTCCCTCAGAAGTTGATTGTTCAGCTTCCAAAAGCGGACTGCCTGTTTCTAAAACCTTTTGGGGTACTTCTCCCGCTAGCCAGCGTCCATCTTTTTGGATGTAAAAAGGAAGTATTTCGTACTTACTAGCATTTTCCTCTGCACTCAGGGCTTTAGCGATCGCCCGTGCTGATTTGATTGAAACTTCATGTTCTCCCGAACGACCGCCAAACAGTAACCCCACCCGCAGCTTAGTCATTTTCGGTTCCTCGACACTTCTCAAGCAGATAGCGTATCACAACCTACAAAAATTGCCATATTTTTCTATATTATTTTTTGCCCCTTCAACGAAGAGGCAGGGAGCAGGGAAGGATTAGGGGACGAGGGGGACGAGGGGGACAAGGAGGAATTATTGAACAAGTCTCTTCCTTGTCTCCCCCCTCTTCCTTGTCTCCCTTGTCTCTTCTCTATGCCCCATGCCCCCTGCCTTCAATTAAAACAATCGTGTTGTCAGCTACAGTAATATTCCAGGAAAATGGGCAACAATATTGATCAATAACTAGAAATGCAGCCCTACCTGTAAAAGATGCTGCCGTTTCATGAAACCCAGAATTATTGTTTGCGGCTTAGGACGTACCGGATATAAAACCTTTCGTTTGCTGAGACATCAGGGAGCCTTCGTTGTTGGCATTCATCACCAATCTATCCCTGGCGAAACCGCAGGAGATGTGATTGTTGGCGATTTACAAGCAGCTTCTACCCTAACAGCAGCAGGAATTCAACAGGCACACACTATAGTCATCGCTGGCTCTAAAGATGCTCTGAATTTGTCTATTATGATGCAAGCGCGGGTGCTGAATCCTCAGATTCGGATTATCAACCGTTTTTATAATACAAATTTGGGCGAGCGCCTAGATCAAAGTTTGCCAGACCATTTGAGTATGAGTGTTGTGGGATTAGCAGCACCCGTATTCACCTTTGCAGCGATGGGAAACCGAGCGATCGGACAAATCAAATTATTTCAGCAAACTTGGCCCATTCATGAAGAATACATTGATGAAAACCACTTCTGGAAAGGTCTAAAGCTGAGTGAATTGTGGGAAGACCGATCGCGGATGCTGATTTATTATTTGCCAGTCAAAGGTGAGATGGATTTGGTGTCAGGTGTCATATCTGGACAAGAGATCCAAGTAGGCGATCGCTTAATTATTGGTACACAACCCCGTATCCGTTCTCCCCGCAGGTCATTGATTAAAAAACTGCTGAAAGTCATGACTAATTTTAAGCAGTTTCAGCAACATGGGCGATCGGTATTGATAGGTGCTGTTGTGTTACTTGCAGTTATTGCGATCGCTACACTCACCTATATGTCGGCTCAGTTGAGTTTATCTCCTGTCGATGCTTTATATTTTTCTGTAGGCATGATTACGGGAGCGGGTGGTAATGACAAAGTAGTAGAAAATGCTCCTAACAGTATTAAGTTATTTACTGTTGTGATGATGTTGGTTGGAGCGGTGGTGATTGGTATTTGGTATGCAATGCTCACCGATTTTGTCTTAGGAAGCCGCTTTAAGCAATTTTGGGATGCAGCCCGCATTCCTCAGCGATATCACTACATTGTTTGTGGCTTGAGTGGGATTGGGGTGAGAATTGTCCAGCAACTTCACGCCAGCGGACATGAAGTGGTAGTAGTTGAACCCGACTCCAATAACAAATATATCAACACTGCCCGAGAACTAGGTATCCCCGTGATTCAGGGCGATGCCAGTTTCCGCACAATACTCAAATCCAGCAATATAGACTCTGCTGCCGCAGTGATTGCTGTTACTAGCAATGATGCCACCAATCTGGAAATTGCCCTCAAAGCCAAAGGCTTGACACCCAGCATTCCGGTGATTGTTCATTATGCCGATCCCGATTTTGCTGGCATAGCTCAACAGCTATTTGGCTTCGAGGCAGTACTGAGTCCGGCTGAACTAGCAGCCCCAGCTTTTGCTGCTGCTGCACTAGGAGGACGCATTCTGGGCAATGGCATCACAGCCGATAGCCTTTGGGTAGCTTTTGCAACTGTGATTACACCTTTACACGCCTTTTGTGGTCAGTGGGTGAAAGATGTAGCCATGTCTGCTGACTGTGTACCTTTGTACGTAGAAACAAATCACCAAACCCTTCACGGTTGGGATTTATTAGAGACAAGCCTCAGTGCTGGTGATGTTTTATATATGACTATGCCAGCGACACGGCTATATCAATTGTGGCGGGATGAGCGAGTTTGCGAAACACACGCTTAAATAATTCGTAATTCGTAATTCGATTCGTAATAAATACACTACTTCCCACTCCAATACTGTTCGGTTAAGGCAAGAGACGGCGATTTATCGCGTCTTTGTGATCTAAAATTTTCATCAAAAAACCTTAACCAAACCGTATTTTCCCTACTTCCCACTCCCATTTATTTGTTAACTACTCGTTCTTGATATTCCTGCTCAGTAATCATATCAAGAGTGTTTTCTAGGCGATCAACAAATACGATACCGTCGAGATGATCGTACTCGTGTTGAAAAATCCGAGCAATAAAATCGGTTAATTCTTGCTTTTGTAAATTGCCTTGAGAGTCAGTGTATTCCACTTCAATAGATTTATAGCGAGGAACTAACCCTCTAATTCCGGGAACACTTAAACAACCTTCCCAATCTTTGACAACTTCAGTTGAATGAGCAATGATTTTGGGATTAATCATAGCAGTAGGTTCCATTTCCGGCGCGTTGGGATACCTGGCATTAGGACGGGAAGCCACAATAAATAAACGATAAGATTGTGCTACTTGAGGCGCAGCAATTCCCACGCCGTTAGCCTTGGCAACAGTGGCAATTAAGTATTCAATTAATTTCTGGATATGCTCATCTTGAATATTCTCAACCCAAACAGCTTTTTGGCGCAATGTTGGATTGCCTAATTGAATGATTGGTGCTAATTCAGTCATGATAAAACTATTTTGGGGAATGGGGAATGGGGCATTGGTATTCACTAATGACCAATGACCAATGATAAATGACAAACTTTATCCTTCTCGTCTTGCGGGTAAAGCAGCAGGTTGAACTGCTATTTGGACAATTTGCCCATTGCGTTCCACCTGTATTGGTAACTTAGTACCGATTTTGCTATTTTCTACCAGCTTTTGTACTTCTTCAATTTTAGTAACAGGCTGGCTGTTAATGCTTTTAATCACATCACCGACTCGTAGTCCAGCCACAGCTGCTGGCGATCGCGGCACAATCTCAACCAGCAAAACGCCCTCATCTGCTGTAAGATTTAAGCGATCGCCTGCTTTATCTCTTATTTTTTCTTTAATTTCTGGTGTCAGTGTCACCATCTGAACACCCAAATAAGGATGATCGACTTTGCCTGTAGCAATTAATTCCTGGGCAATTTTTTGTGCAGTGTTAATGGGGATAGCAAATCCCAAACCTTGAGCGCCTCGGATAATAGCTGTGTTCATCCCTATTACCTGCCCACGAGCATTAAGCAATGGCCCACCAGAATTACCAGGGTTAATCGCAGCATCGGTTTGGATGTAATCAACCCGCTTGTCACTAGCACCGATATCTCTACCAGAACGACCTGTAGCACTAATAATCCCAGAAGTGACGGTATTATTCAAGCCTAAAGGGTTGCCAATAGCTATTACTGCTTCTCCTGGTTGTAAAGCATCAGAGTTACCTACAGATAAGGTTGGCAGATTATTAGCATCAATTTTGATCACAGCAACATCCGTTACTGGATCTTCACCTAGTACTTTACCGTCAAAAGTCCGACCATCTTTGAGTATGACAGTCACTCTATCAGCACCATCTACCACATGGGAATTGGTCAAAATTTGACCTGAAGAATTAATAATAAATCCAGAGCCACTACCGCGCTCTACCCGTTGTCTAGGCTGTGGCGCTGCGTCTCCAAAAAACCGCCGGAAAAATGGATCGTTAAATTCGTCTGGTACGCGAGAAGTGATTGTTCGAGAAGAATCAATGCGAACTACCGCAGGCCCCACATTTTGTACTACTTTTACCACAAAATTAGGATCTCCAGACGACGAGAAAATCGGCGGGGGGACAATTCCCTGATTGGGTTCTATTGTTTCTTGGGGTTGAGTGTCACTTTGTCGAGTTTCAAAGGTCTTAGCTGGTACAAGAGAGCAGCTTCCCAAGAACACCATCGCTACCCCATATAAGAGCATCCACCCCCTCTGGGGCAAACCCCTGGTATCAGTTTTTTTGGGTGCTAAGTCATGGTTTGTTGTCTTCATGTATCGTTGCTTCTCCGTGTCAGTCGGTGAGTGTTAGGATCTTGCCTACTGGGTATGTCCCAAAATGATTACAACTTAAAAGCTTATTCTAGGTCTAGCGTGTCTGGATGCTAAATTGATGCTTTATCTTCTATTGTGACGATTAGCAGCAAAGGTGGTGGATA